>DATLGV010000069.1:0-5881 GCA_035540275.1 Acidovorax sp.
GTTGATTGGCGACGGAACGCTGAAGGCTGACAAGGCCGTGATTTCGGTGTGGGCCCCTGAACTCAAAGCCGTGGGGCAGGGCACCGTGGCTTTTGCCGCCACCGGGGCGGACGGCATCATGCGGGCCGCCACATCGGCGGCGGCCACGTTGCCGCACCGTGCAGATTTCAAAGGCTTTCAGCGGCCCGTGGCGGGGCGTGGTGAAGCTCGCATGTCCAGCGCGGCACTCGGGAAGCTTGCGCACGGGATGGGCATGGCGCCGGGCCGCAAGACCATCACGGCCACCATGGAGCGGCAATCGTCTGCCTTTGCGCAAGGCTTGTTGTCCGGGCTGTTTGATGCCGATGGATCGGTGCAAGGGACGCAGGAAAAAGGTGTGAGCGTGCGTTTGTCGCAGAGCGACGAGGCGCTGCTGCTGACCGTGCAACGCATATTGCTGCGCATGGGGATCGTGTCCACGCTGTACCGTAACCGCCGCGTTGCGGGCGCGCGCGATTTGCCCGATGGCAAAGGAAGCACGCAGCCCTACCTCACCCGGGCGCAGCACGAGCTGGTCATCAGTGGCGACAACCTCGCGTGGTTTGCTGAGCGTGTGGGCTTTTGCGACACAGACAAATCCGCCCGCCTGCAGGAAGGGCTGGCGCAATACCAGCGTGCGCTCAACCGCGAACGCTTCACCGCTACCGTGCAGGCGCTGGTCGATGCGGGGGTGGAGGATGTGTACGACGTCACGGTGGCCGATGTGCATGCCTTCGATGCCAACGGCCTCGTTGTACACAACTGCGGTGAACAGCCGCTGCCCTCCTACGGCTGCTGCGACCTCGGCCCCATCATCCTCACCCGCTTTGTGCGCCACCCCTTTGGCTTCGGTGGCGTGGCGGCGTTCGACTTTGACGCCTTCATCCAGGCCGTAGCGATGCAGGTGCGGGCGCTCGACAACGTGCTCGACGTGACCTTCTGGCCGCTGCCACAGCAGCGCGACGAGGCCATGGCCAAGCGCCGCATCGGGGTGGGGTTCACCGGCATGGGCAACACGCTGGCCATGCTGTGCCTGCGCTACGACCTGCCCGAGGGCCGCACCATGGCCGCGCGCATTGCGCAGGGCATGCGCGACGCGGCCTATGCAGCGTCGGTGGAGCTGGCGCGCGAGAAAGGCGCGTTTCCCAAGTTCGATGCCCGGGGCTATCTGGCGGAAGGCACGTTCGCGAGCCGGTTGCCCGCATCGCTCAAGGCGGCGATCCACGAGCACGGCATCCGCAACAGCCACCTGCTGTCCATTGCGCCCACGGGCACGGTGAGCCTGGCGTTTGCCGACAACGCCTCCAACGGCATCGAGCCGCCGTTCTCGTGGATGTACAAGCGCAAGAAGCGCGAGTCTGACGGCAGCACCACCGAGTACGCGGTGGAAGACCATGCCTGGCGCCTGTACCGCGAGCTGGGCGGCGATGTGGATGCGCTGCCGGACTATTTCGTCTCGGCCCTGGCCATGTCTGCGCAGGACCATATCGCGATGATGGAAGCAGTGCAGCCCTTTGTGGACACGGCCATTTCCAAGACCGTGAACATCCCCGCGGACTACCCCTACGAAGACTTCAAGGACCTGTACCTGCAGGCCTGGAGCGCGCGGCTCAAGGGCCTGGCCACCTACCGGCCCAACAGCATCCTGGGATCGGTGCTCGAAACGCATGCCGAGCCTGCCCCCGAGCCCGCTGCGGTGGCAAAGCCCGCGCCCGCTGCACCGCCGGTGGACCCGATGCGCACGGTGATCGAGAGCCGGCCGCAGGGCGGGCTGTCGGCGGTGGCCGAAAAGCTCGAATACTGGACGCAGGAGGGCCACAAGACCCTGTACCTCATCGTGTCGTTCCTGCCCGTGCCCACGGGTGTGGGCAACGGTACGGTGGACCGTGCCATCGAGTTCTTCATGCCCGTGGGCCAGAGCGGCGAGTCGCAGCAGTGGATCACCTCCAGCATGCGGCTGCTGTCGCTGGCAGCGCGCGGCGGCTTTCTGGAGCGCGCGCTGTCGGACATGCGCAAGGTCGCCTGGGACCGTGGCCCGGTACGCCTGGGCACCCACCGCAAGGACGATGGCACGCTGGTGCCCATGTGGCACGACTCCGAGGTGGCGGCCATGGCCTATGCGATCCAGAACATCCTGGCCCGCCGCGTGGCTGACCCGGTGCAGCAGCAGCTGCCGCTGGATGAGCCCGCGCCGCCGCCCGTGGCCGTGCCCCAGGCCATGGCGGGCAAGAAGTGCAGCGAATGCGGAGCGCACGCCGTGATCCGCAAGGACGGCTGCGACTACTGCACGCAGTGCGGGCACCTGGGGAGCTGCGGATGAGCACTCCGCGGCCCACCATTCCCGTGCGCGTGGCATCGGGCAAGCCGTCTGCCGAGGCGCTCGCACAGATGGACAGGCACTGGCGCTGGCGCCATGTGATGCTGGCGCCCCATCGGTTGGGCTTTTTGCTCGCCATGGTGGTGCTGGTGGCATCCGGGGTGTGGTGGGCGCTGGTGCAGGTGGACCGGTCCACCCAGTGGGGGGCCTTGCCTGCCGCGCTGCCGCCCACGCTGGTGCATTCGGCGGTGATGGCGTTTGGATTCATCCCGCTGTTCTTCTCGGGCTTTCTCTTCACGGCGGGCCCCAAGTGGCTGGGCGTGGAGCCGCTGGCCGTCAGCGCGCTGCGTTTTCCCCTGCTCGCCCAGGCTGCGGGCTGGTTGCTGTGGCTGGCGGGCGCGCATTGGCATGCTGTGGTCGCGCTGGCCGGGCTTGCGCTGGCCTGCGGCGGGCTGGTGGGGATGACGGTGCAGTTCTGGGGCCGGGTGCGGCTGAGCCAGGCGCAGGACCAGCTTCATGCGCGCGTGATTGCGGGCGCTTGCCTGCTCGGCTGCGTCAGCGTGGCGGGGTTGTGGCTCAGTCTGGTGCTGGGGGCGCCTTCAGTGGCCAGGGCGTGGGTGTTCACGGGCCTCTGGGGGTTCGTGGTCGTGGTGTATGTCACGGTGGCGCACCGCATGATTCCCTTTTTCACCTCCAGTGCCATGCCCATGGTGCAGGCCTGGCGGCCTTTCTGGGTGCTTTGGCTCATGCTGGCGGCGGCGCTGCTGCAGGTGGCGGCCGTGTGGCTGGAATGGGCCGGCGTGTCCGCCAGCGCTGTGGGGCCTGCCTGGGGGCTGGTGCATGGCACGCTGCAGCTGGTGGTGGGGGGCGTGCTGATCTGGCTGGCCTGCGTGTGGGGGCTGGTGCAGAGCCTCAAGAACCGGCTGCTGGCCATGCTGCACCTTGGCTTCTTGTGGCTGGGCGTGTCCTTCTTGCTCGGTGGCGTATCCGCGTGGCTGGCCTGGGGGCTGGGCATTGCAGGCCTGGGCCTGGGCGCGCTGCACGCGCTCACCATGGGGTGCCTGGCGTCGCTGATGCTGGCCATGGTCACGCGGGTGTCCTGCGGGCACAGCGGGCGTGCGCTGGTGGCTGACCGCATGGCGTGGTCGCTGTTCTGGCTGCTGCAAGCCGCCACGGTGCTGCGCATTGCGGCTGCGGTGCCGGGTGTCCCCGGCAAGGTGTTGCTCTGGCTGCTGCCGGCGGCCGCCGTGCTGTGGGCCGGCACCATGGCGGCATGGGGCGTGCGCCTGGGCCGCTGGTATGGCTGTCTGCGGGCCGATGGCCGACCGGGCTGAGACCGACCTTCAAGGATCTGCAATGGCTGTCATTCCCTGGCCTTTGAGCCCCGTATCCAAAACACCCGCTCCCTCTGCACGCGCGCCGGCGGCGGCTGCGGAGGAGGTGGCGGGCATGGCAGCGGCGCTGATCCAGTCGCGCCAGACCATTCTGCCCAAGCGACTGGGCGCCCCCGGGCCGAATGCCGCCGAACTGGCGCAGATCCTCCAGGCCGCAGCCCATGCGCCAGACCATGGCCAACTGGTGCCCTGGCGGTTTGTGCTGGTGCCTGATGCCTCGCGCCCCATGCTGGCCGGTGTGTTTGCCCAGGCATTGTTGGAGCGCGACCCGGCTGCCACCCCCGAGCAGGCCGAGCAGGCGCGGGAGAAGGCGTACCGGTCTCCCGTGCTGCTGCTGGCGGTGGTGGACGCCGAGCGCGGCGATGCCGAGGTCGACCTGGCCGAGCGCACCGTCTCTGCAGGTTGCGCCGTGCAGAATATGCTGCTGATGGCCACCGCGCAGGGGTTCGGGTCGGCGCTGACCAGCGGCAAGGCCCTGAAGGCGGCCAGCCTGCGCGCGCTGTTTCAGCTGGCGCCGTCTGAGCAGGCCCTGTGTTTCATCAGCATCGGTACCGTACAGTCGCGCAAAGCGGCGCGGGCCCGCCCTGCGGCGGGGGCCTATGTGAGTACGCTGGATGCCGAGCGGGGCGTGGTGCCCGGTTTTTGAGACCCCGCCCCCTTTCTTTGATTGCGAGACCTCTTCATGGATATTTCCAGTTTTGACGACCTGCTGCAGGCTGCGCGCATGCAGCCAGAACCCCAGCGCCTGCTGTTTGTCTTTGCGGCGGTCGAGCTGCCCGATGACGCCACCCCCGCGCAGCGCGCGCGCTTTGAGGCGGGGCAGGGCGGCGCCCTGGTGCCGCTGATGTGCGTGGACAAGACACCGCAGGAGCTGGCATCGTTTGACGCGCTGGTGACCGAGGCCCGCCAGTTCACCGCCCCCGGCCACGACTGGGCCATCGTGTTTGCGGCGGCCCTGCCGGGCACGCTGAACCAGGCTCCCACCAGTGCCGATGCCGAAGCGCCTTTGCAGCGCATGGTGGACGCGATCAAGGGCGGTGCGCATGGGGCGTTCATTCCGTTTGACCGCCAGGGCCACCCTGTACGGTTTGGCTGATGCGGGCCATGGCACAGGCTTCCGTTCCCACGTCCACATCTGCTGCTGCGCCACGGCACCTGCCCGGCTTCAGCGCGCCCGCTGTGGGCTTCGAGCAGCCCTTTGCCATGCTGGAGGCCTGCCACGAACGCGTGCAGCGCACGCTGGGTTTGCTGGGCCGCCTGCGTGAGCATGTGCGACAGCAGGGCGTGGACAACGATGCCCGCCAGGCCGCGCGCGATGTGCTGCGTTATTTCGACATCGCAGCGCCGCTGCACCACCAGGACGAAGAGCTGCATGTGTTCCCGCTGCTGCTCGCCCAGGCCACCCCCGAGGTGAAGGACCTGGTCTCGCAACTGCAGCGGGACCATGTGGCCATGACCACCGACTGGGCGGCAGCCCGGGCTGCCCTGCAGGCGATGGTGGACGGGGGCTCCTCGGGCTTTACCCCGCAGGATGAGGCCGCGTTGGACCGCTTTGCTGCCCGCTATGACGCCCACATCGCCGCCGAAGAAGGGGTGGCCTACCCCGCAGCTGCCAGGTTGCTGGCGCCAGAGGCTCTCGCTGCGATGGGGCGTGAGATGGCTGCGCGGCGCGGCGGCCCCTGATGGCTATCAAAAAATAGCCTTCAAGGAACATTCGACAAGCGCAAGAAGCCATTGGGGTTGGATGTCTTGCCCGGAGGTTCTTGCAAGGGCCTGAAAAGCCCCGGCGACGCGCGGCACCCGTTGGCCGTTGCCCGGTGGCGATGCCAGCCGTTCCGTCTGGGCAGTGCCGCGGCAGCCGCGGCGGGTGGAGGCCGCGCGATACTGCGGGGTTGCGCGCGCTGTTCGCCGCGCCTGCTTGTCCCCCGTTTCGCATGCCCCCCCACTTCGTTGTTCGTACCCTGGTCACCCTCGCCCTGGCGTGGGCTGCCGCCGCTGCCTGTGTGGCGCTGCACACCCCCCTGCCCTGGATGATCGGCCCGCTGCTGGTCACCTCCATCGTGTCGATGGCTGGCGGTCCCACCGAGAGCTGGGGCCCGCTGCGCAACGCCGGGCAATGGACCATTGGCGCCGCCCTGGGCCTGTATTTCAC
>DATLGV010000070.1:0-5870 GCA_035540275.1 Acidovorax sp.
CTGGCACCTGGGGGGCCGTGGGGGCCGAAAGCTGGGGGGCTGCTGTGACGGCAGGCGCTGCCCGGCGCATGCTTGGCGGGTCAAACAGCATGGTGTAGCTGCGAACGATTCGGCCCGAGCCCCAGTTGGCGTCCAGCACCAGATCCAGAAAGGGCTCGTTCACCGGCCGGTCGCTCGACAGCCGCAACACGGCGGTGCCGTCTGCACGGCGCTGCAGCTGGATCTGCAGGTTGTTCATCGTCTGTGTGTATTCCATGCCCTGGGCACGGAAGACCTCGGGAGTGGCTGTCGTGGCACGCAGCGAGTCGGCTTCGGCGGGGGTGATCTGTGGCAGGTCGATTTCAGCGCGCAGGGGCTCGCCCAGGGCAGACTGCACGGTGATGCGGCCCAGCGCCAGCGCAGACGCGTCGCTGGTGTGGAGACCAGCGCAAGCCACGGCAGCGGCCGCCAGGACAGAAAATTTCCAACGATGCATGTTTGCCAACAACTGATTAGGATTTTTTGCGGCTCGGACGAGCGGTGCTTTTGTTCTCATGGTCTGGTCCCGCCCCGGCGCGTGAAAATATGTAAAAAGCACCATAGCATCAATGTTTTGCACTGACAAGCTGAGGTGGCTCCGAAGCTTTGAGTGGGGTCCCGGCGCCCCAAAATGGGGCATGGGGATGTTGCCAATTGCCAACGTCGCGTAACCGATTGTGTCCACTGCTCCAGGCGTAAAAAAGCGCGCGCAACGGGGGTTGCGCGCGCTTTCCAAGGCGGGTTGATCAGGCGTCGAGCAGGATGCGCAGCATGCGGCGCAGCGGCTCTGCAGCGCCCCACAGCAACTGGTCGCCAATGGTGAAGGCGCCCACATACTCAGGGCCCATGGCCAGCTTGCGGATGCGGCCCACGGGGATGGTCATGGTGCCGGTCACGGCCACGGGCGTCAGGTCCTGGAGGGTGGCTTCGCGGGTGTTGGGCACCACCTTCACCCACTCGTTGTCGGCCGCGATCATGGCTTCGATGTCGGCCACGGGCACATCCTTCTTGAGCTTGAAGGTCAGCGCCTGGCTGTGGCAGCGCATGGCGCCCACGCGCACGCAGAAGCCGTCCACGGGAATGGCGGCAGAGCCAAAGCCGTCGCCCAGGCCCAGGATCTTGTTGGTCTCGGCCATGCCTTTCCATTCTTCCTTGGACTGGCCGTTGCCCAGGTCCTTGTCGATCCAGGGGATCAAGCTGCCGCCCAGCGGTACACCAAAGTTGGCGGTTTCGGCACCGGTCAGTGCGCGCTGCTTGGCGATGACCTTGCGGTCGATTTCCAGGATGGCGCTCTTGGGGTCGTCGAGCAGGGCCTTCACCTCGGCGTTGAGCGTGCCGTACTGCGTGAGCAACTCGCGCATGTGCTGCGCACCGCCGCCCGAGGCTGCCTGGTAGGTCTGGGTGCTCATCCATTCGACGAGGCCAGCCTTGTACAGCGCGCCCACGCCCATCAGCATGCAGCTCACGGTGCAGTTGCCGCCCACCCAGTTCTTGCCGCCGTGGGCCAGCGCGTCCTGGATGACGGGCATGTTGACGGGGTCGAGGATGATGACCGCGTCCTTTTCCATGCGCAGGGTGGAGGCGGCGTCGATCCAGTGGCCGTTCCAGCCCGCAGCGCGCAGCTTGGGGAAGACTTCGGTGGTGTAGTCGCCGCCTTGTGCGGTGATGATGATGTCGCAGCGCTTGAGGGCGTCGATGTTGAAGGCGTCCTGCAGGGTGGTCTCGTTCCTGGCCTGTGCGGGGGCCTTGCCGCCGGCGTTGGATGTGGAGAAGAACAATGGCTCGATCAGATCGAAGTCTTTTTCCTCGACCATGCGGTCCATCAACACCGAGCCGACCATGCCGCGCCAGCCGACCAAACCTACCAACTTGCTCATTTCAACGCCCCTTTCAGATTAAGAAACAGTGCCAGACCAGACTGTTTGCCCCGGCTCGTCTGGCCGGGAGAGGGCGCACGACGGTACCGGAGCTGGATCAGCCCTTAATAATGGTCGTGGTTTTGGTGGTGATTGCGCGCACAGCCACGCCTGCCAGGGCGGCAGTAGCGGTGTTCAGGGCGAACGGGCGGGCGGCAAACATGCGCAGATTCTAGCCGATTGGGTGCACGGGCCAACGCGGGAGTTGCATACACCGATTTCCCAAAGAAAAAGGGCGGCCATGGCCGCCCTTGGGATGACGTTGCGAGCCTGCGATCAGGCGAGCGCCTTCACCACGGCATCGCCCATCTGTGCGGTACCGACCTTGGTGGTGCCTTCACTGTAGATGTCGGGCGTACGCAGGCCCTGGGCCAGCACCTTTTGCACGGCGGCCTCGATGCGCTGGGCGGCTTCCTCCTGGTTCAGGCTGAAGCGCAGCATCATCGCAGCAGAGAGGATGGTGGCCAGGGGGTTGGCCACGCCTTTGCCCGCGATGTCGGGGGCGCTGCCGTGGCTGGGTTCGTACAGGCCCTGGTTGCTGCTGTTCAGGCTGGCCGAGGGCAGCATGCCGATGGAGCCGGTGAGCATGGAGGCTTCGTCCGACAGGATGTCGCCGAACATGTTGCCGGTGACCACCACGTCAAACGCCTTGGGGGCCTTGACCAGTTGCATGGCCGCGTTGTCCACGTACATGTGCTGCAGCTCGACGTCAGGATATTCCTTGTGCACGTCAGTGACCACGTCCTTCCAGAATTGGAAGGTCTCGAGCACGTTGGCCTTGTCCACGCTGGTGACCTTCTTGCTCCGCTTGCGGGCGGCCTGGAAGGCTACGTGGGCGATGCGCTCGATCTCGGGGCGCGAGTAGCGCATGGTGTCGAAGGCTTCTTCGGCACCGGGGAAGTGCCCGTCCACCGCAGTGCGGCGGCCGCGGGGCTGGCCAAAGTAGATGTCGCCCGTCAGCTCGCGGATGATGAGGATGTCCAGGCCTGCGATCAGCTCGGGCTTGAGGCTCGATGCGCCCACCAGTTGCTCGTAGCAGATGGCAGGGCGGAAGTTGGCGAACAGGCCCAGGTTCTTGCGCAGGCCGAGGATGGCTTGCTCAGGGCGCAGAGGGCGGTCGAGCTTGTCGTACTTCCAGTCGCCCACGGCGCCGAACAGAATGGCGTCGGCCTCCTTGGCGAGCTTGAGGGTGGACTCGGGCAGGGGGTGACCGTGGGCGTCATATGCCACCCCGCCCACCAGGGCGGATTCCATCTCGAAGGGGAGCTCAAGGGCTTCGAGCACCTTCACGGCTTCAGAGACGATTTCGGTGCCTATGCCGTCACCCGGCAAAACTGCGATTTTCATGGATTTTGCTTTATTTTTGATAGCTGCCAGCGCTTATAACTGTGGCGCTGGCGGGCAATTTGGCTGAAGCTGGGTGGGTCACGACACCATGGTGTGGGCCAGCCAGGGCTTGGTCGCCAGGCGTTGGGCTTCAAAGGCCTTGATCTTGTCCGACTGGCGCAGGGTCAGGCCGATGTCGTCAAAACCGTTGAGCAGGCAGTACTTGCGGAAAGCCTGCACCTCGAACGGAATCTCTTCGCCCTGGGGGCGAACAATCACCTGGCGCTCCAGATCGATCGTGAGCTGATAGCCGGGGAAGGCTGCCACTTCGTCGAACAGCTGGGCGACCGTGGCCTCGGGCAGCACGATGGGCAGCAGGCCGTTCTTGAAGCAGTTGTTGAAGAAGATGTCGGCAAAGCTGGGCGCAATGATGGCCCGAAATCCGTACTGGTCCAGAGCCCAGGGCGCGTGTTCGCGGCTCGATCCACAGCCGAAGTTCTTGCGCGCCAGCAGGATCGAGGCGCCCGCATAGCGCGGCTGGTTCAGCACAAAGTCGGGATTGGGTTGGCGGCTGGCGGGGTCCTGGCCGGGCTCGCCGTGGTCCAGGTAGCGCCATTCGTCAAACAGGTTCACGCCAAAGCCGGTTTTCTTGATCGACTTGAGGAACTGCTTGGGGATGATCGCGTCGGTATCGATGTTTTCGCGGTCCATGGGGGCCACAAGGCCCTTGAGCAAGGTGAATTTTTGCATGGCGGTACGGTTTACTTGGCGGCGCGCTCGATGGCGCTGCCGGCTTTGCCGATGTCCTGGCCCACACCCTTGACGGTGTTGCAGCCAGCCAGCACAAAGGCCAGGGACAGGGCGATGAGGGTGGCGGTCTTTTTCATGACAGGGCTCCTTCAGGCAAATTGACGAATATCCACAAAGTGACCGTGCACGGCAGCGGCGGCTGCCATGGCGGGGCTCACCAGGTGGGTGCGGCCGCCAGCGCCCTGGCGGCCTTCGAAGTTGCGGTTGCTGGTGCTGGCGCAGCGCTCGCCAGGCTCCAGCCGGTCGGCGTTCATGGCCAGGCACATGCTGCAGCCGGGCTCGCGCCATTCAAAGCCCGCAGCCTTGAAGATCTGGTCCAGGCCCTCGCGCTCGGCCTGCTCTTTGACCAGGCCCGAGCCGGGCACCACCAGGGCCAGCTTTACATTGCTGGCCACCTTGCGGCCCAGGTTCTTCACCACGGCGGCGGCTTCGCGCATGTCTTCGATGCGGCTGTTGGTGCAGCTGCCGATGAACACCTTGTCGATGGTGATGTCGTTGATGGGCTTGCCCGGTTGCAGGCCCATATAGGTGAGCGCCCGCTCGATGGCGCCACGCTTGTTGGCGTCCTTTTCCTTGTCGGGGTCGGGCACGCGGGCGTCCACGCCCAGCACCATCTCGGGGCTGGTGCCCCAGGTGACCTGCGGCACGATCTCGGCGGCGTCGAGCTTTACCACGGCGTCGAAATGCGCGTCGGGGTCGGAATGCAGCGTCTTCCAGTAGGCCACGGCCTGGTCCCATTCGACACCCGTGGGCGACAGGGGGCGGCCCTTGACGTATTCGATGGTCTTGTCGTCCACCGCCACCAGGCCGGCGCGCGCGCCGCCTTCGATGGCCATGTTGCACACGGTCATGCGGCCTTCCATGCTCATGGCGCGGAAGACGGAGCCTGCAAATTCAATGGTGTAGCCCGTGCCGCCCGCCGTGCCGATCTTGCCGATGATGGCCAGCACCACGTCCTTGGGCGTCACGCCCTTGGCCAACTGGCCGTCCACCTGCACCAGCATGTTCTTGGCCTTCTTGGCCAGCAGGGTCTGGGTGGCCATCACGTGCTCGACCTCGGAGGTGCCGATGCCGTGGGCCAGCGCGCCAAACGCGCCGTGCGTGCTGGTGTGGCTGTCGCCGCATACCACGGTCATGCCGGGCAGGGTGGCACCGTTCTCGGGGCCGATCACGTGCACGATGCCCTGGCGCTTGTGCATGAAGGGGAAGAACGCGGCCGGTGTGATCTGCGCGATGTTGTCGTTCAGCGTGGTGATCTGTTCCTTGCTGATCGGGTCGGTGATGCCGTCATAGCCGTTTTCCCATCCCGTGGTCGGCGTGTTGTGGTCGGCCGTGGCCACGATGGAGCTCATGCGCCACACCTTGCGGCCGGCCTCGCGCAGACCTTCGAACGCTTGCGGGCTGGTGACCTCGTGCACCAGGTGCCGATCGATGTAGAGAATGGAGGTGCCGTCCTCTTCGGTGTGGACGACGTGTTCGTCCCAGATCTTGTCGTACAGCGTGCGTCCCATGGCGTGGCTTTCTTTCTGCTTTCAGGTGGGGGATTGGATTTTAGTGTCGGGGTCTTGCCGTGGGGACAGGTGTTCCACCAGCAAGCGTGCGGTGACGGGCAGGGCGTCAAAGTCGCGGGCCACCACCCGCAGTTCGCGGTGGGCCCAGGCGTCGGTCAGCGCAATGGCCTGCAGGTTGCCCACGCCGCGCATCAGCGCAAACGCCCGGTCGGGCAGCAGGCCCACGCCCAGGCCGTTGTCGATCATGCGGCACATCGCATCGAGCCCCGTGACCTGGATGCGCTGGCGC
>DATLGV010000071.1:0-1888 GCA_035540275.1 Acidovorax sp.
CAGCTGCCCTTCTTCAGGTGGGCGGCGGTGCCGTCGGGCAGCACGCGGGGGATGTTCTCCAGCAGACCGCCGCCGGTGATGTGGGCCAGGGCCTTGATGGGGTGAGCGGCCAGCGCGGCCAGCACGTTCTTCACGTACAGGCGGGTGGGCTCCATGATGGCCTGCTTGAAGGGCTTGCCGTCCAGCGTGGCGGGCACGGTGCCCTGGCTTTCAGCACGGTCGATGCACTTGCGCACCAGCGAGAAGCCATTGGAGTGCACACCGGCCGAGGCCAGGCCCAGCACGACGTCGCCGGGCTTGACGTCCTTGCCGGTCAGGATCTTGGACTTTTCGACAGCGCCCACGGCAAAACCGGCCAGGTCGTATTCGCCCGCAGGGTACATGCCGGGCATTTCGGCCGTTTCGCCGCCGATCAGTGCACAGCCGGACAGCTCGCAGCCCTTGGCGATACCGCCCACCACGGCCGCGGCCGTGTCCACATCGAGCTTGCCGCAGGCAAAGTAGTCCAGAAAGAACAGGGGCTCGGCGCCTTGCACCAGCACGTCGTTCACGCTCATGGCCACGAGGTCGATGCCCACGGTGTCGTGCATATTCCATTCGAACGCCAGCTTGAGCTTGGTGCCCACGCCATCGGTGCCCGAGACCAGCACGGGCTCCTTATAGCGCTTGGGCACTTCAAACAGCGCGCCAAAGCCGCCAATGCCCGCCAGCACGCCTTCGCGCAGGGTCTTCTTGGCCAGCGGCTTGATGCGCTCGACCAGGGCGTCGCCCGCGTCGATGTCAACGCCGGCGTCTTTGTAGGAGATGGGGGTGGAGGGGGCAGAAGAGCTCATGGATGGTGTGGTGCTGGTAGGCCCGCCGGGCGGGCTGGAATCCGGGGATTTTAAGGGGCACGCTCAGGCACATCACCTCAGCCCTGCGGTACGGGGGGCTTTGGGGGGCGGCCGTGCCGCGCGGATTGCACCAGCACACCGGCCAGCGCCAGCGTGGCAAACAGCATTCCGGCGCCAAACGTGGCGCTGGCGCCCAGCCGGTCCCACAGCAGGCCCGCCAGGCCGCTGGCCACCAGCAGCGCCACGCCGCTGACCAGGTTGAACATGCCAAACGCCGTGCCCCGCAGGTCGGCGGGTGCGGTGTCGGCCACCATGGTGGCCAGCAGCCCCTGCGTCATGGCCATGTGCAGGCCCCACAGCGCAATGCCCAGCCAGGCAACGGCGCCCCGGTCACTGAAGGCCAGCAGCGCATCGGCGGCAATCAGCACCACCAGCCCCCAGGCCAGCAGCGTGGTGTGGCGGGTGCTGTCTGCCAGTTTGCCCAGCGGGTAGGCGCCCAGTGCAAACACCACGTTCATCAGCACCAGCACCAGGGGTGTCCAGGCCAGCGGCAGGCCGCCCTGCTGCACGCGCAGCACCAGAAATGCCTCGCTGAAGCGTGCCAGCGTGAACACGGCGCCCAGTGCCACCACCCACCAGTAGGCGCCGCCCAGGCGGCGCAGGTTCTCGCGGCGGATGGGGTTGGTGCGCACGGCGCTGGCGGAGCGCTCGGGCTCGCGCACGCCCACCAGCAGCAGGGCCACACACAGTCCCGCCGGAATCACGGCCACCCAGAACACGGCGCGGAAGTCATTGGCCCACAGCAGCATCAGCCCCATGGCGAGCAAGGGGCCCAGAAAGGCGCCCACGGTGTCCAGCGACTGCCGCAGCCCGAACGCTGCGCCGCGCATGCCGGGCGGCGCCAGGTCGGCCACCAGCGCATCGCGCGGCGCGCCGCGGATGCCCTTGCCCACCCGGTCGATGAGGCGCGCGGTGACCACCAGGCCCACGGTGGGGGCGATGGCAAACAGCGGCTTGGACAGCGCCCCGAGCCCGTAGCCCAGCACCGCCAGCGG
>DATLGV010000072.1:0-3523 GCA_035540275.1 Acidovorax sp.
TGACTCAGACCGTGAAAGTGAACCCCCACCCATGAGCACCTTGGCCACCAAGGACTTGACCATCCGCTTCGGCGGCCACGTGGCGGTCAACGGCGTGACCTGCTCTTTCGAGCCCGGCACGCTGACCGCCATCGTGGGCCCCAACGGCGCGGGCAAGACCACCTACTTCAACCTGATCTCGGGGCAACTCAAGGCCACCAGCGGCAGCGTGATGCTGGGCGGGCAGGACCTCACGGGCCAGTCCGTCTCGGCCCGCACCCACGCGGGGCTGGGCCGGGCGTTCCAGCTCACCAACCTGTTCCCCAACCTCAGCGTGCTCGAAAACGTGCGCCTGGCCGTGCAGGCCACGCAAGAGGGCCAGCACCGCCGGGGCATGAACCTGTGGAGCATCTGGAGCGACCACAACGCGCTGACCCAGCGCGCCCGCGTGATCCTGCAGGCCGTGGCCATGACCGACCGGGCCGACACCCCCGTGGCCAGCCTGCCGCATGGCGACCAGCGCAAGCTGGAGGTGGCGCTGCTCATGGCGCTGGAGCCGCAGGTCTACATGTTCGACGAGCCCACGGCCGGCATGAGCCACGACGAGGCGCCCGTGATCCTGAACCTGATCCGCGAGCTGAAGAAGGACAAGACCAAGATCATCCTGCTGGTGGAGCACAAGATGGACGTGGTGCGCGAGCTGGCCGACCGCATCATCGTGCTGACAAACGGCACGCTGGTGGCCGATGGCCCACCGGCCGAGGTGATCGCATCGCCGGTGGTGCAAGAGGCCTACCTGGGCGTCTCCAAGGACGCAGAGAAGGAGGCCGCATGAGCACCGCGACGCCAACGACCAACCTACTCGAACTCAAGGGCGTGCACACGCACATCGGCGCGTACCACATCCTGCATGGCGTGGATCTGGCCGTGCCCAAGGGCCAGCTCACCATGCTGCTGGGCCGCAACGGCGCCGGAAAGACCACCACGCTGCGCACCATCATGGGCCTGTGGCATGCGTCGCAGGGCTCCATCCACTTTGGCGGCAAAGACATCACGGCGATGAATACGCCGGCCATCGCGGGCCTGAACATCGCCTACGTGCCCGAGAACATGGGCATCTTTGCCGACCTCACGGTGAAGGAGAACATGCTGCTGGCCGCGCGCAGTGCGCGCAACGCCGCGCAGATGGACGAGGCCCGGCTGCAGTGGATCTTCAAGCTCTTCCCCGCCGTGGAGAAGTTCTGGAACCACCCCGCCGGCAAGCTCAGCGGCGGCCAGAAACAGATGGTGGCCGTGAGCCGCGCCATCGTCGAGCCGCGCGACCTGCTCATCGTCGATGAGCCCAGCAAGGGCCTCGCGCCCGCCATCATCAACAACATGATCGATGCGTTCGACCAGCTCAAGAAGAGCGGCGTGACCATCCTGCTCGTCGAGCAGAACATCAACTTTGCCAAGCGGCTGGGTGACACCGTGGCCGTGATGGACAACGGCCAGGTGGTGCATGCGGGCAGCATGGCCGCGCTGGCGCAAGACGAAGAACTGCAGCGCTCGCTGCTGGGGTTGGCGCTATGAGTCATATGGGCAATTTCAGATGTTTTCGGTCGATAGCGCAGGTATCCATTGCCATGGCAGCTATTGAATATGTAGCTGATGTGCTTGGTGCGGCAGTAGCTGCTGGAGGTCGGGCATGAGCATCACCCGCGATTTCGACTGGAAGCCGCTGGCGCTGGTGCCGGCGCTGGCGCTGCTGGTGCTGCCCTTCATCGGCTCGCCCAGCACCTGGCTCACGCTCACGGTGGCGGGGCTGGCCATGGGCATGATCATCTTCATCATCGCCTCGGGCCTCACGCTGGTGTTTGGCCTGATGGACGTGCTCAACTTCGGCCACGGCGTGTTCATTGCGCTGGGTGCCTTTGTGGCCACCAGCGTGCTGGGCGCCATGGGCGACTACACCCAGAGCGCCGAGCTGTGGCGCAACCTGATGGCCGTGCTGCCTGCCATGGTGGTGGCCATGGCGGTGGCAGGGGCCGTGGGCCTGGCGTTCGAGCGCTTCATCGTGCGGCCCGTGTACGGCCAGCACCTCAAGCAGATCCTCATCACCATGGGCGGCATGATCATTGGTGAAGAACTCATCAAGGTCATCTGGGGCCCCGCGCAGATCCCGCTGCCGCTGCCCGAGGGCATGCGCGGCTCGCTGCTGGTGGGCGATGCCGCGATTGAAAAATACCGCCTGGTGGCGGTGGCTGTGGGCCTGCTGGTGTTTGGCGTGCTGGCCTGGACGCTGTCGCGCACCAAGGTCGGCCTGCTGATCCGCGCGGGTGTGCAGGACCGCGAGATGGTCGAAAGCCTGGGCTATCGCATCCGCCGTCTGTTTGTGGGCGTGTTCGTGGTGGGCTCGGCCCTGGCGGGTCTGGGTGGCGTGATGTGGGGCCTGTACCAGCAGAACGTGGTGCCCCAGATGGGCGCGCAGGTCAACGTGCTGATCTTCATCGTGATCATCATCGGCGGCCTGGGCAGCACCGGCGGCGCGCTCATCGGTGCGCTGCTGGTGGGGCTGATGGCCAACTACACCGGCTTCCTGGTGCCCAAGGTGGCGCTGTTCTCCAACATCGCGTTGATGGTGGCCATTCTCTTGTGGCGTCCGCAGGGCGTTTATCCCGTGGCCAACCGCTGATGAGGAGCCGACTGACATGCTGAACCGACTTCTCTCTGGCGACTATCCGCGCAGCAAGGTGCTGGCGGTGATTCTGGTGGCCATTTTTCTGGGCCTGGCGTTTGCGCCGTTTCTCTTCCCGGGCGTCAAGGCGCTGTCCGTGGCGGCCAAGGTGCTGATCTTTGTGGTGCTGGTTGCCAGCTTCGACCTGCTGCTGGGTTACACCGGCATCGTGAGCTTTGCGCACACCATGTTCTTTGGCATCGGTGCCTACGGCATTGCCGTGGCCACCACCCGCATGGGGCCCACGTGGTCGGCGCTGCTGGTGGGGCTGGCCGGGGCGCTGGTGCTTTCGCTGCTGCTGTCGCTCGCGGTGGGGCTGTTCTCGCTGCGCGTGCGGGCCATCTTCTTCGCCATGATCACGCTGGCCGTGGCCGCTGCGTTCCAGACCCTGGCCTCGCAACTGTCGGACATCACCGGCGGCGAAGACGGCCTGACCTTCAAGGTGCCCGAGTTCCTGTCGCCCAGCTTTGAGCCGTTTGACGACCCCTTCCTGGGCGTGAGCATTGATGGGCGGCTGATCTGCTACTACCTGCTCTTCGTCACGGCCGTGGCGCTGGTGCTGGCGCTGCTGCGCATCGTCAACTCGCCCTTCGGCCGCGTGCTGCAGGCCATCCGCGAGAACGAGTTTCGCGCCGAGGCCATCGGCTACCGCGTGGTGGTGTACCGCACCACGTCCAGCGTGCTGTCGGCGCTGTTTGCCACCATGGCGGGCGCCATGCTGGCGCTCTGGCTGCGCTACAACGGGCCGGACACCTCGCTGTCCTTCGAGATCATGGTGGACGTGCTGCTGATCGTGGTGATCGGCGGCATGGGCACGATCTACGGCGC
>DATLGV010000073.1:0-2787 GCA_035540275.1 Acidovorax sp.
CATGCAGTATGTGGACATCCACCTGTCGCACGTGGCGCAGTTTGTGTGGTTCGGCTTTCTGGGCAAGCTGGACGTGGCCGTGGTCGAGGTGGCGGGCGTGCTGCCCGACGGGCGGCTGATACCGTCTTCGTCGGTGGGCAACAACAAGACCTGGCTGGACCAGGCCGACAAGGTCATTCTCGAGGTGAATGCCTGGCACAACCCGGGGCTGGAAGGCATGCACGACATCTACTACGGCACCGACCGGCCGCCGCACCGCAAGCCCATCCCGATGACGCGGCCCGACGAGCGCATCGGCGAGCCCTACCTGCGCTGCGACCCGAGCAAGGTGATCGCCGTGGTCATGACCGACCAGCCCGACCGCAACAGCGTGTACGCCGCGCCCGACGACACGTCCCACCGCATCGCGGGCCACATCATCGAGTTCTTGCAGCACGAGGTGAAGAAGGGCCGCCTGCCCCCCGACCTGCTGCCGCTGCAGTCAGGCGTGGGCAACATCGCCAACGCGGTGCTGGCGGGGCTGAACAACGGCCCGTTTGAAAACCTCACCGCCTACACCGAGGTGCTGCAGGACGGCATGCTGGACATGCTGCGCTCAGGCAAGCTGGCCAGCGCCTCGGCCACGGCACTGTCGCTGAGCCCGGCGGCGATGCAGGACTTCAACGACCGCATCGACTACTACAAGCAGCGCATCGTGCTGCGCCCGCAGGAGATCAGCAACCACCCCGAGCTGATCCGCCGCATGGGCCTGATCGCGATGAACGGCATGATCGAGGCCGACATCTACGGCAACGTGAACTCCACGCATGTCATGGGCTCGGCCATCATGAACGGCATCGGCGGCTCGGGCGACTTTGCGCGCAATGCGTACCTGTCGATCTTCATGACGCCGTCGCTGGCCAAGAACGGCAGCATCTCCTGCATCGTGCCCATGGCCTCGCATGTGGACCACACCGAGCACGATGTGCAGATCCTCGTCACCGAGCAGGGCCTGGCCGACCTGCGCGGCCACTCGCCCTCGCAGCGCGCCCAGATCATCATCGACCGCTGCGCGCACCCGGACTTCCGGCCCGCGCTGCACGACTACGTGGCCCGTGCCAAACGCGGCGCCGTGGGCCAGCACACGCCACACCTGCTGAACGAAGCGCTGTCGTGGCACCAGCGCTATGTGGAGACGGGCAGCATGCGACTGAACCCGCCCTCCCCCAGTGCGGCATGAAGACAGGAGCCCGGCCCAGGGCTCTCAGCGGCTCCCACGGCACACGGGCATTGGCACAATCAGCAGATTGCACTGACTTGCCGCTGAACCGTGAACACCATGCCCATCTGGAAAAAACCCATCGACCTGGCTCTGCTGAAGGCCGCCAACCGCAACACCGCCGTAGAGCACCTGGGCATTGAATTTGTCGAGGTGGGTGACGACTTTCTGCGCGCCCGGGTGCCCGTGGACCACCGCACCATCCAGCCCTTTGGCCTGCTGCACGGCGGTGTCAGCGTGGTGCTGGCCGAGTCGCTGGGCTCCACCGGCGCCTACTACACCCTGCCCGAGGGCTACCGCGCCGTGGGCCTGGACATCAACGCCAACCACCTGCGTTCGGCCACCAGCGGCTGGGTCACGGGCACGGCCCGGCCCGTGCACATCGGCCGCACGACACATGTGTGGCATATCGATCTGCACAACGAGGCGGGGGAGCTGACCTGTGTGTCGCGGCTGACGATGGCGATTCTTGCACCGAGGTAGAGGACTTCCCCCTGAGCGGCTGCGCCGCTTCCCCCTTCTCTCGAATCGCTGACGCGATTCGGGAAGGAGGACGATGCCCTCGCTGCGGGGCGGCCCTTGCTTGGCATCCCTGGCACGGGGCACGCCCATGGCACAGGCTGGGAATTTGATTGAACTCGGCCCCTAGCGCTTACCAGACAAGCGTTAACAGCTATTTATTTAGTAGCATTTTGCTGTGCCAGGCGCTCGCTTTTCCAGTACACGTCATCACCGCCATCCATGCGGTTGAGCACGCGGGCGAGCACGAACATCAGGTCAGAGAGGCGGTTCAGGTACTGGCGGGGCGCGTCGTTCAGGGCCTCTTCGTTGCCGAGCGCCACCACGGCCCGCTCGGCGCGGCGGGCCACGGTACGGCACACATGGGCCTGCGACGCGGCACGGGTGCCGGCGGGCAGGATGAACTCCTGCAGCCGGGGCAACGCGGCGTTATGGTGGGCCAGGGCCTGGTCCAGGGCCAGCACGGCTTCGGGTTTGAGCAACTCAAAGCCGGGGATCGACAGCTCGCCGCCCAGGTTGAACAACTGGTGCTGCACCTCGACCAGCAGGGTGCGGACTTCACCCGGCACGGGCTCGCACAGCAGCAGGCCGATGTGGGAATTGAGTTCATCCACATCGCCCAGGGCGTGGATGCGCAGGCTGTTTTTGGAGACGCGCTGGTTGTTGCCCAGGCCGGTGGTGCCAGCGTCGCCGGTGCGCGTGGCGATTTCTGTGAGTCGGTTGCCCATGGTGCTGCCTTGTGGTGGGTGGGTCAAAGGAATGAATGCGGGTGGCCGCTCGATGCCACGATGGATCGGCGGGCCGATGGGTCGAGCCGCTGCCGCCAGCCTGCCATTGTCCGCCAGCGACCTCGCAGGTGCCATCTGGCGTTCAGAACCTGTTCACAGAGCCCGCCACCGGCCGCAGAGAAGAACGCAGACCCACGAGAAACGCATACGTCTTGCTACATCCGCGCCCAAAAAACACACAAACCCGCCCCCTGGCGTTACACCGCGCTGGCAAATGTTGAG
>DATLGV010000074.1:0-2720 GCA_035540275.1 Acidovorax sp.
ATGCGCGGCTGGTGCGCACCGATGGGCGCTGGCCGGTGTACTTTCAGAACCTGCTGCCCGAGGGCCACAACCGCGAGCGGCTGGCGCGCGAGCGCGGCTGCAGCCCCGACGACGAGTTCGAGCTGCTGGCCGCCGCAGGCCACGACCTGATGGGCGCGCTGGAGGTGGAGCCCGTGCCCGCGCAGGACGGTATCCCGGACGTGGTGCGCCACTGGCACACCACCCAGGGCCTCGATGTGCTGGAGCCAGGATTTGTCGAGTACCCCGTGGAAGACGCGGCCTCGCTGCCCGGCGTGGTCACCAAGTTCAGCGCGGTGCAGGACGGCCGCCGCTACACCGTGCACCGCCAGGGCGCGGCGGGCAGCGTGATCCTGAAGCTGCCCACCACCGCCCACCCCGACTTGGTGGCCAACGAGTACACGGGCTACCAGCTGTGCAAGGCACTGGGCCTGCATTGCGCCGACGTGCGCGTCATCACCCGCGCCGAGGCCGACCTGCCCGACGCCGTGCCCTTCAACGAAATATTGGCCGTACAGCGGTTTGACCACCTGCCCGGCGGCGCCCGCGTGCACATGGAGGAGTTCAACCAGGTGCTGGGCTACACGCCGCGCCAGAAATACGGCAAGTCGCACGGCAAGGGCGTGCTGCAGGACTGGGCCACCATGCTGCGCGTGCTCAACCGCCTGAGCCGCCAACCCGTGCAGGACACGCGCGAGTTTCTGGCGCGCATGGTGGCCTTCATCCTGATGGGCAACACCGATGCCCACCTGAAAAATTGGGCCCTGGTCTACCCCGACGGCCGCGTGCCCCAACTGGCGCCGGTGTACGACCCGGTGTGCGTGGCCGCGTTTTTTGAAGGCGTGCCCGACCAGCAATACGCGGTGAACCGCGCCATCGACAAAACCCTGCGGGCACTCACCTGGGACGACATGGAAGGCCTGATGAAATCTGCCGGGCTGCTGCGGGTGCCCCGACACCTGGCGCTGCTGCGCGATGTGGTGAAACAGGCCCAGGCCGACTGGCCCGCGCTGCTGCACGGTGCGCCACCGGCAGTGCAAGCCACGGTGCAGCAGCGGCTGGCCGGGGCCACTCTGCTGGGACGGGAGACCCGCCCAAACAGGGCTGGCTGACACCCAAAGCCCCAGCATGTCCAGGCCTGCGTCACCGGCAGCTTGGCCGGTGCTGGCATCACCCGCCCACGTACTTCTGCAGTTGCTCGCCCAGCCCGGTGGCGCCCAGGCGCACCACATCGCCGGGCTTGAGGAACCAGGGCGTGGGCTTTTGCCCCAGGCCCACGCCCGCGGGAGTGCCGGTCAGAATGAGGTCGCCCGGCTCCAGGGTCATGAACTGGCTGATGTATGACACGACGGTGGGCACACCAAAAATGAAATTGCGCGTGCTGCCGTTCTGCACGCGTTGGCCGTTCACCTCCAGCCACAGGTCGATGGCGTGGGGGTCGGCCACCTCGTCCGCCGTCACCAGCCAAGGGCCAATGGGAGCGAAGGTGTCATAGCTCTTGCCCTTGTCCCACTGGCCGCCACGCTCGATCTGCCAGGCCCGCTCGGACACATCATTGGCCAGCACATACCCGGCCACATGGGCCAGCGCATCGGCTTCCGCCACATGGCGGGCGGGGGTGCCGATGACAATGCCCAGTTCCACCTCCCAGTCGGTCTTGGTGGCTCCGGGGGGGATGCGCACATCGTCGTTGGGGCCGCTCAACGCAGTCACGGCCTTCATGAACAGCACCGGCTCGGCGGGCGGCTGCATGCCCGCCTCCCTGGCGTGGTCGGCATAGTTGAGGCCCACACACACGATCTTGCCCACGCCGCCCACCGGGCTGCCCAGCCGGGGCGAGCCATACACCGCCGGCAGGCGGCTGTCGTCGATGGCGGCCAGCGCTGACAGGGTGCGGGGGTGGAGCTGTGCGGGGCCGATATCAGGCAACAGCATGGACAGGTCGCGCAGCGTGCCCTGGGCGTCTACCAGGCCGGGGCGTTCTGCACCAGGCTGGCCGTAGCGGATGAGTTTCATGGGGTGTCCTTGTCTCTTTATGAAGTGATGCAGGTCCGGGGACCTACCCCCGGCAGCATAGCGGCTGACCGCCATGCGCGCCTGCACCATTGGCCGCCCCGGGCTTGCCCGATGGCGACGCCCCTGCGCCAGCGCACCGCCTGGCGCGCGCGTAACATCAAGGGGCCGCCGCGCCCCAGAAAGCTATCACAATGATAGCTAAAAAGACATAAATCACCGGCACCACAGCCACGTTTCATTGAAACTTATACCCATGGCATCCGCCACCGCATCGCCTCCCAACACCGTCACGCCTGCGCGCCCGCAGCCCCGCAACCCGACCGATCTGTTCTGGTCCTTCACCTGGCTGGCGCTGCAAGGTTTTGGCGGGGTGCTGGCGGTCGTGCAGCGCGAATTGGTGGAGAAAAAACGCTGGATGACGAACGAGGAGTTCGTCGAGGACTGGGCCGTGGCGCAGATCATGCCGGGCCCCAACGTGGTCAACCTCAGCATCATGATCGGTGACCGCTACTTCGGCCTGCGCGGTGCATTCGCGGCGCTGGCGGGCATGCTGACCTTTCCGCTCATGCTGGTGCTGGCACTGGCGGTGGTGTATGCGCAGTTCTCGGCCCAACCGGCCGTGGCTGGCGCGCTGCGTGGCATGGGGGCCGTGGCGGCGGGGCTGATTGCGGGGGTGGGCATCAAAC
>DATLGV010000075.1:0-4831 GCA_035540275.1 Acidovorax sp.
GGTCGTCGCTGTGTGACAGGTCTTCCATGCCCGCCAAGCTGCACTACTCGCGCACCCGCCCACAGGGCGCCAAGGTGTTCACCAAAGAGGTGATCGCGGGTGCACCACGGTATGGCAATGCCATCACCGAACGCGTGGCGCCGCTGCTCAAGACCGAGGTGCGCACCTTCGAGCGCTGGGCGCGCGAGGGCCGCATTGCCAAGGTCAACTTCACGCACCTGATGTTCATCATCTGGTCGGTGACCCAGGCCTATGCGGAGCAGGAGGCCCAGTTCGCATTGCTGCTGGGCAAGCCCGCCCTGACCGAGCGCGACTACGAAAAGGCCGAGGAACTGATCGTGCGCATGGTGCTGAGCGCGCTGGCACCAGACAGCCGCTGCTGAATGAAGCCCATCACTTCCGCTATTGTTTGAATAGCTACTGGCGCTTTCCCAAGAAGTTTTTGTAGCGAATTTTTTCGCAACTTCGCAGTTCCTCGCGCCCCCCGAGCGCACGGCGGCCAGCGCCGCGTGCCTCGCACCTAGCCCTGCTTTTGCTGCCACAGCACGTTCAGCACGTGCTGCGTGGCGCGCTCGACAGGCCCCGACCGATGCGCAATGCCCAGCGGTCGCCACAGCCGGGGCTGCAGCGGCAGCATGCGGATGCGGCAATCCAGGGGCGCAGCGACAGGAGCCTCTTGCGGCAGCAGCGTCGCGCCATAGCCAGCTGCGACCAGGCTCTTGATCGCATCGTTGTAGTTCAGCTGGATGCGCGCCTTCGGAGGCGGGCCCGCCACTGCGAGCCACTCGCCGGTCAGGCGCGAGAGGCTGGTTCCCTCGTCGTTGAGGATCAGCGGCTGCCCTGCCAGCCAGCGGGGCGTGGCACGCGCGGGTGCGTCCCAGGTGGACGGCACGAAAGCCATGACCGGGTCGCGCCGCCATGGCAGCACAGTCACGCCGGGCAGGGCCGCCTGCGGCAGGGCGACCAGGCCCACATCCAGCGCGCCCTGGGCGAGCCGCGACAGGCTTTCGCGGGAAGTCAGCACAGCCACCTGCACATCGATGCCGGGGTGGTGCTGACCCAGCACCTCCAGCGCCTGGGGCAGCAGGTGCGCGATGGCGCCGGTGGACGCGCCCAGGCGCACCCGCCCCTGCAGCCCCTGCACCTGACGCCGCACCAGGTCCATGGCCTCATCGGCATCGGCCAGCAGGCGCCGGGCCCGCTCCACCAGCACCTCTCCCGCGCCAGAGGTCCGTACCTCGCCCCGCTTGCGCACCAGCAAGGGTGCGCCAATCAAGGCCTCCAGGTCGGCAATGTGCAGGCTGACCGTGGGCGGCGCCAGGTGCAGCGTGCGGGCAGCTTCGGCAAAAGACCCGAGGTCGGCGATGGTGACCAGGGTGCGCAGCCGGTCGAGATTGAGTTCGCGCATGACATTCAGCAGAACTGATCTTGATGTTTGTGAAATTCAACTTTTCAAAGTTTAGACCGGCGCCGAAGATTCCACATCCCCTATGCCAGGAATCCGCACCATGACCACCCAGCCCCTCGTTTTTATTGACGGCGACCAAGGCACCACCGGCCTGCAAATCCACCAGCGCCTGCACGGCCGCACCGACCTGCAGCTGCTGACACTGCCCGCAGCCGACCGCAAGAACCCCAAGCGCCGCGCCGAAGCCATCAACAACTGCGACATCGCCATCCTGTGCCTGCCTGACGCTGCCGCCCGCGAAGCCGTGGCCGCCCTCCACAACCCCGCCGTGCGCGTGATCGACGCCAGCTCGGCCCACCGAACGGACGCACGATGGGTCTATGGCTTTCCGGAGATGGATGCGGCGCAGGCCGCGCGCATTGCCAGCGCGCAACGCGTCAGCAATCCCGGCTGCTACCCCACAGGCGCCATCGCCCTGCTGCGGCCCCTGGTGCAGGCCGGCTTGCTGCCTGCCGACCATGCACTCAACATCCATGCGGTGTCGGGCTACTCCGGCGGTGGGCGTGCCCGCGTGCAAGCACACGAAGGCCCCGAGGCAGCCCATGCGCCCGCCTTCCAGGTCTATGGGCTGCAGCTGGAGCACAAACACACGCCCGAGATCGCGCAGCACGCCGGGCTGTCGCAGCGGCCGTTTTTCCTGCCCTCGTACGGCGCATTCCGCCAGGGCATAGTGCTGACCATCGGGCTGCATCTGCGGCAGCTCGCGCCGGGCACGCATGGCGAGCACCTGCACGCCTGCCTGCAGCAGCACTATGCCGACGCCGCCTTTGTCGAGGTGATGCCTCCCGCCGCTACCGAAGCGGCTGAGCACCTGGACCCACAGGCCCTGAACGGCACCAACCGGCTGCGGCTGGGGGTGTTCAGCAACGCCCGGCACGGTCAGGTGCTGCTGACCGCCGTGTTTGACAACCTGGGCAAGGGCGCCTCGGGTGCTGCAGTGCAAAACCTGGACTTGATGCTGGGTGGCGCGGCCTGACGGACGTGGGCAGAACCAAAAGAGAAAGCCTTCTCCCCCATGTTCTGAGGGGGTGTCTTGAAATGGCCACAAATGCCCGTATCATTAGCACTCACCGCAGACGAGTGCTAACACCACACTCCCTGCTGGCAGTTTGGTAGCTCCGGATGCCCGGGGCTGATTGAATTCATCGGCTTTTTTTACTGAAAACAGGAGCAATGCAATGAACCTTCGCCCTCTGCACGATCGCGTGATCGTCAAGCGTATTGAAAGCGAAACCACGACGGCCTCCGGCATCGTGATCCCTGACAACGCCGCCGAAAAGCCCGATCAAGGTGAAGTGTTGGCCGTGGGCCCTGGCAAGAAGAACGACAAGGGTGAAGTGATCGCCCTGAACGTGAAGGTCGGCGACCGCGTTCTGTTCGGCAAGTACTCGGGCCAGACCGTGAAGGTCAACGGCGACGAGCTGCTGGTCATGAAAGAAGACGACCTGTTCGCCGTTGTCGAGAAGTAATTGCTACTGCGCGGCCCACATGCGTCGTTGGGCGGTGCTCGGAATCCTCACGTACAGGCAGTACGTTCCGGTTCCTGCGCTCCGTCCGCCTAGCCTGTGAGCCGCTCGCTACGCAATTCTTTTCTCGACACAGTCATCTGTTTCTCGAATTTTTAGATTTCTCTAGGAGCCAAACATGGCAGCAAAAGACGTAGTTTTCGGCGGCGAAGCCCGCGCACGCATGGTTGAAGGCGTGAACATCCTGGCCAACGCGGTCAAGGTGACCCTGGGCCCCAAGGGCCGCAATGTGGTGCTGGAGCGCTCGTTCGGCGCCCCTACCGTGACCAAGGACGGCGTGTCCGTGGCCAAGGAAATCGAACTCAAGGACAAGCTGCAGAACATGGGCGCCCAGCTCGTGAAAGAAGTGGCCTCCAAGACCAGCGACAACGCTGGTGACGGCACCACCACCGCCACCGTGCTGGCCCAGGCCATCGTGCGCGAAGGCTCCAAGTACGTGGCCGCCGGCCTGAACCCCATGGACCTGAAGCGCGGTATCGACAAGGCCGTGCTGGCCCTGACCGAAGAGCTGAAGAAGGCTTCCAAGCCCACAACCACCTCCAAGGAAATCGCCCAGGTGGGTTCGATCTCCGCCAACTCCGACGAATCCATCGGCAAGATCATTGCTGACGCGATGGACAAGGTCGGCAAGGAAGGCGTGATCACCGTGGAAGACGGCAAGTCCCTGCAAAACGAGCTGGATGTCGTGGAAGGCATGCAGTTTGACCGCGGCTACCTGTCGCCCTACTTCATCAACAACCCAGAAAAGCAAGCCGCTCTGCTGGACAACCCCTTCGTGCTGCTGTTCGACAAGAAGATCAGCAACATCCGCGACCTGCTGCCCACGCTGGAGCAAGTGGCCAAGGCTGGCCGTCCCCTGCTGATCATTGCTGAAGAAGTCGAAGGCGAAGCCCTGGCTACGCTGGTGGTCAACACCATCCGCGGCATCCTGAAGGTGGTGGCTGTCAAGGCTCCTGGCTTCGGCGACCGCCGCAAGGCCATGCTGGAAGACATCGCCATCCTGACGGGCGGCAAGGTCATCGCCGAAGAAGTGGGCCTGTCCCTGGAGAAGGTCACGCTGGCCGACCTGGGCCAAGCCAAGCGCATCGAAGTGGGCAAGGAAAACACCATCATCATCGACGGTGCTGGTGCCGCTGCCGACATCGAAGCCCGCGTCAAGCAAATCCGCATCCAGATCGAAGAAGCGACCAGCGACTACGACCGTGAAAAGCTGCAAGAGCGCGTGGCCAAGCTGGCCGGCGGCGTGGCAGTGATCAAGGTGGGCGCTGCGACCGAAGTCGAAATGAAGGAAAAGAAGGCCCGCGTGGAAGACGCCCTGCACGCTACCCGCGCTGCGGTGGAGGAAGGCATCGTGGCCGGTGGTGGCGTGGCCCTGCTGCGCGCACGCCAAGCGGCTGGCGAGATCAAGGGCGACAACGCTGACCAGGACGCTGGAGTGAAGCTGATCCTGAAGGCCATCGAAGCCCCTCTGCGCGAGATCGTCTACAACGCTGGTGGCGAGCCATCGGTGGTGGTGAACGCCGTGCTGAACGGCAAGGGCAACTACGGCTTCAACGCTGCCAACGACACCTACGGCGACATGATCGAAATGGGTATCCTGGACCCCACCAAGGTGACCCGTACAGCCCTGCAGAACGCTGCTTCCGTGGCATCTCTGCTGCTGACGACCGAAGCCATGGTGGCCGAGGCTCCGAAGGACGACGCACCTGCTGCTGGCATGCCCGACATGGGCGGCATGGGTGGCATGGGCGGCATGGGCATGTAATTGCCCGGCCCCTGCGCAGCAGCCCGGTGCTGGCTGCGCAGTCCACAATACAAAAGCCCGCAGGCCTTACGG
>DATLGV010000076.1:0-1859 GCA_035540275.1 Acidovorax sp.
CCCGTGTGCATGCGCTTGCACACCTACGCCCTGCCCGTGCCCGCCCCCATTGCCGCCTATGTGCAGCGCGTGCGCGCCCTGCCCGGCGTGAAAGCCTGGATCGACGAGGCCCTGGCCGAGAAGGACTTTCTGGACTTCGAAGAGCCGTACCGCCTCAGGGGCTGACCGCCAGCTACCGAAACTGCTTGCGCAAGAACGCCTTGTGCCGCGCGATGTGTGCCAGCTGGGCGGGGGCGACGGTGCCGCCCAGGTCTTCGTCCTCGGTGTTGAGCACCTGGTTGGCATAGGCCAGCGCACGGGCCACCACGTCTTCTTCGCTCACACCCTGCGTGGCCGCCAGATCCATGGCCACGCGGCGCATGGCGCGCTGCGACAGCATCCACATGGCGCCAAAAGAATCCCATGCGGCCGCCATCTCCTTGAACTTGTCGTGTTCGGCCAGGATGTCGTTGAGCGGCTTGGCCAGGATCTCCTGCAAGCCCTCCACCTGGGCCTTCAGGGCCTCGAACTGCGCCTCGCGCTGCAGGGCCTCGGCGGCAGAGTTGGCGGCGGCGTCAGGCGCCTGGGGCACGGGCACGCTGCCGCCGGGGTTGAGCTGGGCGATGGTGAGGTCGGAAGAGAGGGACATGGTGGGTTGAATATACGGCGCGGCGCAGGTTCTAAACTCGCCCCATGCAAATCTACATGGTGGGCGGCGCGGTCCGCGACAAGCTGCTGGGCCGGCCGGTGAATGACCACGACTGGGTGGTGGTGGGCGCCACGCCCGAGCAGATGCTGGCGCAGGGCTACCTGCCCGTGGGGCGCGACTTCCCCGTCTTTTTGCACCCCGAGACCCGCGAGGAATACGCGCTGGCCCGCACCGAGCGCAAGAGCGGGCGCGGCTACCGGGGCTTTGTGGTGCAGAGCTCGCCCGATGTGACGCTGGAGGAAGACCTCTCGCGCCGCGACCTGACTATCAATGCGATAGCAACTTGCGCAGATGCATCCGGCGCCACCCGCCTTTTTGACCCCTTTTATGGTGAAAAGGACCTCCGTGCCCGCCTGCTGCGCCACGTGACCGATGCCTTCCGCGAAGACCCGGTGCGCATCCTGCGCGTGGCGCGGTTTGCCGCGCGCTTCACCGACTTCACGGTGGCGCCCGAGACGATGCAGCTCATGCGCGAGATGGTCGCGCATGGCGAGGTGGACCACCTGGTGGCCGAGCGCGTGTGGCAGGAGCTGGCGCGCGGGCTCATGGAAACCCAACCCTCGCGCATGTTCGAGTTGCTGCGCGAGTGCGGCGCGCTGCAGGTGCTGCTGCCCGAGGTGGCGCGCCTGTGGGGCGTGCCCCAGCGCGCCGACTACCACCCCGAGGTGGACACCGGCGTGCACCTGATGATGGTGCTGGACATGGCCGCAAGGCTCTCAGCGCCGCTCACCGTGCGGTTTGCCTGCCTGGCGCACGACCTGGGCAAGGGCACCACGGCGGCCCATGTGCTGCCCCGGCACATCGGGCACGAGGAGCGCAGCGCGCGGCTGCTGAAAGACGTGGCCGAGCGCCTGCGCGTGCCCGTGGACTGCCGCGAGACGGCCGATGTGGTGGCACGCGAACACGGCAACATCCACCGCAGCGGTGACCTCTCGGCCGCTGCCCTGGTGCGCCTGCTGGAGCGGTGCGACGCGATCCGCAAGCCCGAGCGTTTTGCCGACATTCTGCTGGCCTGCGAGTGTGATGCACGCGGGCGGCTGGGGTTTGAGGAATCAGCCTACCCCCAGCGCCAGCGCCTGGCCTCCGTGCTGGCAGCGGCGCAATCGGTGGTCACGCGCGACATTGCCGCGCAGGCGGCGGCCAAGGGCGTGAACGGCCCGCAGGTGGGCGC
>DATLGV010000077.1:0-4950 GCA_035540275.1 Acidovorax sp.
ATCATGTCGGGTTCCCCTTTTCACCCCCGTCCAGCTTGAAATCCCCGGCCGACGGCGCCTACCTCGGCGCGACGCTGCAGCAGCAGCGCATCGCCATCCGCGGTGCGCGCACGCACAACCTCAAGAACATCGACCTGGACATTCCGCGCAACCAGTTGGTGGTGATCACGGGGCTGTCGGGCTCGGGCAAGTCCAGCCTGGCGTTCGACACGCTGTATGCCGAGGGGCAGCGGCGCTATGTGGAGAGCCTGTCGGCCTATGCGCGGCAGTTCCTCGGACGGCTCGACAAGCCCGATGTGGACCTGATCGAGGGCCTGTCGCCCGCGATTTCCATCGAGCAGAAGGCGACCAGCCACAACCCGCGCTCCACCGTGGGCACGGTGACGGAGATTCACGATTACCTGCGCCTCTTGTACGCCCGCGCGGGCACCCCGTTCTGCCCCGACCACGGCCTGCCGCTGGCGGCACAGACGGTGAGCCAGATGGTGGACGCGGTGCTGGCCCTGCCCGAAGACACCAAACTGATGATCCTCGCCCCGGTGGCGCGCGAGAAGAAGGGCGAATTCACCGAGCTGTTCGCGCAGATGCAGGCACTGGGCTACATCCGCTTCCGGGTGGATGGGCAAATTTACGAACACGAGAGCCTGCCGCAGCTCAAGAAGACCGAGAAGCACGACATCGACGTGGTGATCGACCGCGTGAAGGTGCGTGCCGACCTGCAGCAGCGCCTGGCCGAAAGCATCGAAGCCGCCCTGCGGGTGGGCGGCCATGACGGCAATGGCCGCGTGCTGGCGCTGGAGATGGACACGGGCCAGGAGCACCTGTTCAGCAGCAAGTTTGCTTGCCCGGTGTGCAGCTATTCGCTGGCCGAACTGGAGCCGCGCCTGTTCTCGTTCAACTCGCCCATGGGTGCCTGCCCCGCGTGCGACGGCATCGGCCAGCGCGAGGTGTTTGACCCGGCGCGCGTGGTGGCCTTTCCCACACTCAGTCTGGCCAGCGGGGCCATCAAGGGCTGGGACCGGCGCAACGGCTACTACTTTGCGATGCTGGAGAGCCTGGCCCGGCACTACGCGTTCGACATCGAGGCGCCATTTGAATCGCTGCCTGCGCCGGTGCAGCACGCCATCCTGCACGGTTCTGGCGAGGAGGAGATCGCGTTCAGCTACATCATGGACAGCGGCGCCTCCAAGGGCAAGGTGCACACCAAGAAGCACCCGTTCGAGGGCATCATCCCCAACATGGCGCGCCGCTACCGTGAGACGGATTCGGTGGTGGTGCGCGAAGACCTGGCACGCTTTCGCAGCACGCAGCCCTGCCCTGAATGCCACGGCGTGCGCCTGCGCCGCGAGGCCCGCCATGTGAAGGTGGGCGAAGGCGAGTACGCGCGCGCCATCTACGAGGTAAGCCACGCCACGCTGAGCGATGCGCACGCCTGGTTCCGCGCCCTGCAGCTCACCGGCGCCAAGGCCGAGATTGCCGACAAGGTGGTGCGCGAAATCGCCACGCGCCTGCAGTTTTTGAACGACGTGGGCCTGAGCTACCTGAGCCTGGACCGCAGTGCCGAAACGCTCTCGGGCGGCGAGGCGCAGCGCATTCGCCTGGCCTCGCAGATCGGCTCGGGCCTGACGGGCGTGATGTATGTGCTGGACGAGCCCAGCATCGGCCTGCACCAGCGCGACAACGACCGGCTGATCGCCACGCTGCAGCACCTGCGCGACATCGGCAACAGCGTGATCGTGGTCGAGCACGACGAGGACATGATGCGCGCCGCCGACCATGTGATCGACATGGGCCCCGGCGCGGGCGTGCACGGCGGGCGGGTGATGGCGCAGGGCACGTATGACGAAGTGCGCGCCAATGCGCAGTCGCTCACGGGCCAGTACCTCTCAGGCACGCGCACCATCGCCGTGCCAAAGCGGCGCACGCCCTGGCTGCCGGTGCTGGACCAGCCTGCGCCCGTGGCTGAGCAGAAGACCAAATCCCGCTTTCCGCAAACCGAGGCCAGCAAGCGCCGCGCCGAGCGCATGGCCGAGCACCATGCGCGCCAGGGCGCCGTGCAGGCGCTGCGCGTGGTGGGTGCCACGGGCAACAACCTCAAGGGCGTGACGGTGGACTTCCCCGTGGGGCTGCTCACCTGCGTGACGGGCGTCTCGGGCTCGGGCAAGAGCACGCTGGTCAACGACACGCTGTACGCCGCCGTGGCGCGGCAGATTCACCGTGCGCACGAAGAACCGGCCGCGCACGAAGAGATCGTGGGCATCGAGTACTTCGACAAGGTCATCAACGTGGACCAGAGCCCCATTGGCCGCACGCCGCGCAGCAACCCCGCCACCTACACGGGGCTGTTCACCCCCATCCGCGAGCTGATGGCCGAGACCAACACCGCCAAGGAACGCGGCTATGGCCCGGGGCGGTTCAGCTTCAATGTGTCGCAATCGGCAGGCGGTGGGCGTTGCGAAGCCTGTCAGGGCGATGGCGTGGTGAAGGTGGAGATGCACTTTCTGCCCGACGTGTACGTGCCCTGCGACATCTGCCACGGCCAGCGCTACAACCGCGAGACGCTGGAGGTGCAGTGGAAGGGCAAGAACATTGCCCAAATTTTGGAGCTGACGGTGGAGGACGCGGCGGCGTACTTCAAGGACGTGCCCACCATCGCCCGCAAGCTGCAGACGCTGCTGGATGTGGGCCTCTCCTACATCCGCCTGGGCCAGGCGGCCACCACGCTGTCGGGCGGCGAGGCGCAGCGCGTCAAGCTGGCGCAGGAGCTGAGCAAGCGCGACACGGGCCGCACGCTGTACATCCTGGACGAGCCCACCACCGGCCTGCACTTTGCCGACATCGACCTGCTGCTCAAGGTGTTGCACCAGCTGCGCGATGCGGGCAACACCGTCGTGATCATCGAGCACAACCTCGACGTGATCAAAACCGCCGACTGGCTCATCGACATGGGCCCCGAGGGCGGCGCGGGCGGCGGCACCGTGGTGGGTGTGGGCACGCCCGAGGAACTGGCGGCCAACCCCGCCAGCCATACGGGGCGGTACTTGGCGCCGTATCTGAACAAATCGCCCGCCTGAGTGCGCAGGCTCCCAGAACAGGCTCTCAGGGCGTCTTGCTCACAAACGCCACGGTCAGCCCCTTGTCCGTCACGGTGATGGGCCCTGGCTGCAGGCCCAGGCCGTCAAACACCGCCGTGTCTTGCGGGCGCAGCTGGTGCAGCGTGACCTCGCGCAGCGACTGCTCGGCCAGCTGCGGGCCATAGGCGTTGAGCAGCTCCGTCACCGCCGGGCGCAGGCTGGGAAACTCCATGCGGCCCAGCTGGATCTGGTGGGCGCGCAGCGTGCGGTCGCTGGCCTCGTAGCGCAGCGCAAATTCCACCTCCAGACTGCCGGGGTAGCTGCGCCGCAGCGCCGGCCCGGCCACGTCGAGCGCCATGGCGGCGCCCAGGCGGTTCACCTCGGGCAGCAGGCGCAGGTGCGGCGTCTGCACGGTCAGGTTGAACATGCCCTGCACGGGCACGCTGCGGGGAAATTTGGGGTCTACCATGGCCTGCAGCTGCGCCAGGGGCACGGTGTAGCTGGGCAGGGCCTGGGCGCTCCGCACCGCCAGCAGTGCCGCACCGCCCAGAGCGAGGCCACGGGTGGCGGCGGTCAGGAATCGTCTGCGATGCAGCATGGGCGCTCTCCTTCAAAACCGGTGTGACACCGGGGCGGCAAAAAGGTGCCCCAGCGCTGGTTGCACTCAGCGCCCTACGACCGACCAGCCCGCCCGCTGGTTGTTCTTGTCGTTCTCGTACTCCCAGGCGGTGCCGCAGCGGTCGCACACGTAGCGGGTGATGGTGACGGTGCCATCCTCGCGGTCTTCCTTCCGGTTGCCGCGCTGCACCAGCTCGGCGTGGCCGGGCGCCTTGCGCCAGTTGCGCTGGATGCCCAGGCAGGGCTCGCACAGGGCCATGGGTTGCAATTCGCGTTGGCGGGCCAGGTCTTTGGTCATGGTGTGAGGCGGCCGGGCAGGCCGCGGTGGTGGGGTGTCGGGATGATGCGGTAGGGCGGCTACTGTAAGGCAATGGCAGCCCGCTCGGGCATGTGGAGGGCGATGGGCGGATGCTCAACCCCATGTACTTGCGGGCATCAGCCTCCCGGGCTCTGCAGCACGCTGCGCAGCCGCAGGTGCGTGGCATCGTCCACGGCCACCGGCAACTGGTGCTTGGCCTGCAGGTAATGGTGGGTGAACACGTCCAGGTACGCCTCCAGCACCTGTGCGGCGCGCGACTCGCCCGCCAGCCCCAGGCACAGCGCGCCGACCTCGGAGGTGCAGAAGTGGTCCATGCGGGTGGACCGGCGCAGGTGGTAGCGCGAGATCTGCTCGGGCTGCAGGCTCAGCACGGGCAGGTGGTTGAGATAGGGGCTCTTGCGGAACATCTTGCGCGCCTCGGGCCAGGTGGCGTCGAGCAAGATGAACAGCGGGCGTTTGCCCCCGGCCGAGGCCACCTGCGTGACCACACGCTCGGGCGCCACAAACTCGCCGGGGAACACCACATACGGCTGCCACTGCGGGTCGGCCAGCAGCGCCAGCAGGTCGGGGTGCACCTCGGTGCGCGCCCAGCCAAAGGCATAGGTGTCGGCCACCACATCGGCGATCAGCCAGCCGGTGTTGCTGGGCTTGAGGGGCTCGATGTCCGCCATCAGCAGGCACATGCCCGCGCGGGTGGGCAGCTTGGGGCGCAGCGCACAGATGCAGTGGCTGGGCACCAGGCGGCAGCCCGCGCAGCGCTCGCCCTTGGGGCCGCCACGGGCCAGGAAGGGCTTGGCGCTGCGGGCCAGGCGCTCGGCGCGCAGGCGGGCTACCGCATGGGGGGCCGGGGGCGTGGAGTCGTTCACTGGCCACCCGCCTGCTCCAGCGCAAACAGCGGCACCTCCGCCTTGCGGCTGAGCCACACGCCGCCGCCCAGCT
>DATLGV010000078.1:0-3578 GCA_035540275.1 Acidovorax sp.
CTCGGGCCGCATCGGGGTGGTGACGGAGCAATCGCCCACCGCGCTGACCACCCCGCTGGTCAAGGTGTTCTTCTCGACCAAGTCCGACCTGCGCATTCCGCCCGAGGTGGTGAACCTCGCCGCCCCGGATTGCAACGAGAAGATCGTGGCGCGCGAAGACCCCGAGAAGTGGCGTTTTCCAGACCTGGACGCGCTGTGGTCGGGCTTTTCCGACAGAGTCTGGTAGCCCATGCCCGCCCTGATCACCCTGACGCTCAACCCCGCCCTGGATCTGGCGACCGCCACCGACCACGTGGCCCCCACGCACAAGCTGCGCTGCGGCCCGGTGCGGCGATTTGCGGGGGGCGGCGGCATCAATGTGGCGCGGGTGCTGCACCGCCTGGGCGCGGACGTGTGTGCCTGGGCACTGGCGGGCGGCGCAGCGGGCGCGCAGGTGCAGCAACTGCTGGCCGACGAGGGCGTGCCCACGCGGCTGCAACGCATTGCGGGCGACACGCGCGAGAACTTCTCGGTGGTCGAGACCACCACGGGCCAGGAGTTTCGGTTTGTGCTGCCCGGCCCCACGCTGCAGGCCAGCGAATGGCAGGCCTGCCTGGATGCGCTGGCAAACCACACCCCACCACCCCGCTGGCTCATAGCCAGCGGCAGCCTGCCGCCCGGCACGCCCGACGACTTCTACGCCCGGTTGGTGCAGGCCCTGTCCGGCCGGGGCGTGCGCGTGGTCATCGACACTTCGGGCCTGCCGCTGGCCGCCGCCTTGCAGGCCGGAGTGGCGCTGGTCAAGCCCAGCCTGCGGGAGCTGCGCGACCTGTTGCAACAGCCCCTGGAACAGGCGGCCGACTGGTGCGCCGCCGCCCGGTCGCTGGTGCGCAGCGGCGCGGCCGACACCGTAGCCCTGTCGGTAGGCGAGCAAGGTGCGGTGCTGGCCACGCGGGAGGGCGTATGGCAGGCCCCCGCCCTCAACGTGCCCGCCACCACCGGCACCACGGGCGCCGGCGACTGCTTTCTGGCAGCGCTGGTCTGGGCACTGGACCGGGGCGATGCGCCTGCCGAGGCATTGCGCTGGGGCGTGGCCGCAGGCGCCGCCGCGCTGCTGCACCCAGGCACCACCCTGGCCCAGGCTGATGACGTGCAACGGCTGGTGCGCAGCGTGCCAGCCCCCGTGGCGTTCACGCCCCAGCCATAGCACCCCGCCTGCAGGGCCTGCGGCCCCGTGGGACAATCGCGCCTTCCGCAATTTTTATCTTGGCACGGGCCCGTTCGGCCCTCAAGCACGATGACCGATCTCTCCAGCGGCGCAACCAATGCGTCCCTCGCCTCCAGCGCCCCCGCCGCACCCCGCGTGTTCACCCTCAGCGACTTCGACTTCTCGCTGCCCCCCGAACTCATTGCCCAGCACCCCGCGCCCGAGCGCAGTGCCTCGCGCCTGCTCGATGGCCGCGCCATCGTGTGGCGTCACCGGTCAGATGGCGAAGGCTGCGTGCAGCCATCGGAGCGCAGCGCAAGGCGTATTGCGCAGCCAATACCCAGCGTATTGGCAAGTAATGCAACGCAGCGATGCGATTCGAAGACAAGTGCAGACCGGCATCTGACCGTTGACGCCACACGAGAGCCGGTGGACCGCATCTTCCGCGAGCTGCCCGGCCTGCTGCGCGAAGGCGACCTGCTGGTCTTCAACGACACGCGCGTGGTCAAGGCACGCATCTTTGGCGAGAAGGCCAGCGGCGGCAAGCTGGAGCTGCTGATCGAGCGCGTGCTGCCCGCCGAGGCGGGCAATGACACGGAAGGCACCGCAAGCGGCGCGGGCAACGAAGTCGTGGCCCACATGAAGGTCAGCAAGAAGCCCCTGCCCGGCAGCGTGGTGCACATGGCCGGTGGCCGCCAGGCGGGCGGCTTTGACGCGCAGCTGCTGGGCCGCTGGCCCACCGAGGACGGCCCGCTGTTCCGCTTTGCGCTGCACGGCCCGGCGGGCGAGTCGCCCTGGGAGCTGATGGACCGCCACGGCCACCTGCCGCTGCCGCCCTACATCGAGCGCCACCAGAACAGCGACCACGACCCCGACGAGGCCGAAGACAGCCAGCGCTACCAAACCGTGTTTGCCCGCAACCCCGGCGCCGTGGCCGCGCCCACGGCCGCGCTGCACTTTGACGAAGGCGTGCTGGCCGACCTGGCTGCACGCGGCATCGAGCGCGCCAGCGTCACGCTGCATGTGGGCGCGGGCACCTTCCAGCCCTGCAAGACCGAGAACCTGGCCGAGCACCAGATGCACAGCGAGTGGTACGAGATCCCGCTGGCCACGCTGGCCGCACTGGAGCGCTGCCGCCAGCGCGGCGGCCGCGTGGTGGCCGTGGGCACCACCACCGTGCGCACGCTGGAGTCGTGGGCAAAGACCGGTCAGGCCTCTGGCGACACCAACATCTTCATCACGCCGGGCTTTGCGTTCCAGGTGGTGGATGTGCTGGTCACCAACTTCCACCTGCCCAAGAGCACGCTGATGATGCTGGTGAGCGCGTTTGCGGGCTACGCCCACATCATGGGCCTGTACCGGCACGCGATTGCGCAGCAGTACCGCTTCTTCAGCTATGGCGACGCGATGCTGCTGGAGCGCGCACGCAGCACGCCGTGACCGTTCCCACCCCTTCGGCCCGACCCGTCACCCGGCTGCACGCGGCGCTGGCGGGCATTGCGCTGGCCGTGACGGCGTGCGCGTTCTTTGCCTTGCTGGACACCGCGAGCAAGCTGGTCAGCGTGGGTGTGCCCATCGTCATGGCGCTGTGGATGCGCTACGTGTTCCAGTCGCTGCTGACGACGGCCTTTGTGCTGCAGCGCGCGGGGCGCTCGGCGCTGCGCACCACACAACCCCGCTTTCAGGCCTTGCGCGGCGCGCTGTTCGCCATGACCAGCCTGTTCGGTTTCATCAGCCTCACCGCCCTGCCGCTGGCAGAGTTCACGGCCATCGTGGCGACGGTGCCCCTGTGCGTGACGGTGGTGGCGGCCCTGTGGCTGCACCAGCCCAAAGAACCTGTTCAAGCTCTTTTAGGGGTCGCACAAGTCCCTTGCCGGGATGGGATGCAAGGCGCGGTGCGCAGTGGATAGCCCGGCTATCCACAAGCGCCGCAACGCCGCAGACCGCCCGGCAAGGCACTTGCCCGAAGGGTTGGAGTGAAATCGGGCGGTTGGACGCCCCGGCCGCTTGCATGGGCATGAGCCCATGCGGCGCACCCGAAGCATCCACTCATCCCGATTGCACTCCAATGCGATCCCCGAAAAGATTTTGAACAGGTTCTTATCAATCCAGCAAGGGACTGCGCTGGCGCGCATACCCACTGGCCTGGTCGTAGGCATGGCCGATCTGCAACACGGCGGCATCAGACTGCGCCGGGCCGATGATCTGCAGACCTGCAGGCAGGCAGCCGGGGCCAAAGCCTGCGGGGGCTGCCAGCGCGGGCAGGCCCGCCATGGTGGCGGGCACCACGGCCTCCATCCAGCGGTGGTAGGTGTCCATGGTGCGCCCGCCCACTTCGTGCGGCCAGTCCAGCTCAGCATCGAACGGAAACACCTGCGCAGCGGGCAGCACC
>DATLGV010000079.1:0-3065 GCA_035540275.1 Acidovorax sp.
TGGTCTTCCCGCTGCTGCCCTTGCCATTGCGCAATCGGCTCGTCAGCGGCAACCCCTTGTTTGGCAACCCTCTGGGCCCGTTTGGCGAAACCGTGGCCAACGACTTTGTGCCGCGCGCATCGCAAAGCTGACCCGGCCCGAACCTGAACCCCAACGGAACCTGTCCCATGACACAGACCCTCAGAGAACTGCAGATATCCCCGCTGGCCGACGCGGTGGACCTGCCCATTGAAGGCCCTTTGCTGCCCGCACCCGTGGCGCGCTTTGCCCGGCACATTGCGCAGCGCCTGCTGCCCTGGACCGTGCCCGTGGGCCTCATCGTGCTGTGGCAGATCGCCTCGTCGCAAGGCTGGCTGTCCACCCGCGTGCTGCCCGCGCCGCTGGAGGTGCTGAAGGCCGCCTGGACCCTGGCTGCATCGGGCGAGCTGTGGACGCACGTCAAGGTCAGCGCGGGCCGTGCGCTGGCCGGGCTGGCCATTGGCGGCGGCCTGGGGCTGCTGCTGGGCCTGCTCACCGGCTCCATCAAGCTGTTCGAGACACTGCTCGACTCCACCATCCAGATGGTGCGCAACATCCCGGCGCTCGCGCTCATCCCGCTGGTCATTCTGTGGTTTGGCATTGATGAGTCGGCCAAGCTGTTCCTCATCAGCGTGTCGGTGTTCTTCCCGATCTACCTCAACACCTTCCACGGCATCCGCAACGTGGACCCGGGGCTGATCGAGATGGGTCGCACCTACGGCCTGGGGCGCTGGCAGCTGTACCAGCAAATCATCCTGCCCGGCGCGCTGTCCAGCATCCTGGTGGGGCTGCGGTTTTCGCTGGGGCTGATGTGGGTGATCCTGATCGTGGCCGAGACCATCTCGGCGCAGGCCGGCATCGGCTACCTCACGATGAATGCGCGGGAGTTTCTGCAGACCGACATTGTGCTGGTGGGCATCCTGCTGTATGCGCTGCTGGGCAAGCTGGCCGACGTGTTTGCCAAGGGGCTTGAACGGTACTGGCTGCGCTGGCATCCCGGCTATCAGGCGTAATGCCCTGGCACTCGAATACTCACATTTTTATAGCTGCTAGCGCTTTATGGATAAGCGCAGGAGGCCATTTTGACCAATATTTCATCTCCACCACCCCAGGGCGTGCGCCTGGAAGTGCGCGGCGTGGACAAGCGCTATGGCGCGCGCGACGTGCTCCAGCAGGCCGATCTGGTCATCGAGCCCGGCCAGTTCGTCGCCATCGTGGGTCGCAGCGGCTGCGGCAAGAGCACGCTGCTGCGGCTGGTGGCGGGGCTCGAGCCTGTGTCCGCCGGCACGGTGCGGCTGGACGGGCGCGGCATTGACGGTCTGAGCGACAGCACCCGCATCATGTTCCAGGACGCGCGCCTGCTGCCCTGGAAGCGCGTGGCCGACAACGTGGCCCTGGGGCTGCCGCCCGAGCGGCGCGGTGCAGCGGCCGAGGTGCTGGCCCGTGTGGGCCTGGGCGATCGGCTGCATGAATGGCCCGCGCGCCTGTCGGGCGGCCAGCGCCAGCGCGTGGCCCTGGCGCGTGCGCTGGTGCACCACCCGCGCCTGTTGTTGCTCGATGAACCCCTGGGCGCGCTCGACGCGCTCACCCGCATCGAGATGCACCGCCTCATCGAGGGCCTGTGGCGCCAGTCGGGCTTTACCGCGCTGCTGGTCACCCACGACGTGCAGGAGGCCGTGGCCCTGGCCGACCGCGTGGTGCTGATCGAGGACGGCCGGATCGCCCTGGACCAGCGCATCGACCTGCCGCGCCCCCGCGTGCACGGCGATGCAGCGTTTGCCGCGCTGGAAAAACGCATCCTCGACCGCGTGCTGCAAAAGCCCGACCTGCAGCCCGCCGCCGAGCCCCACTGGCCTGGCTTGCCCGCGCACGGGCTGCGCTGGGCGGTGTGAATGAAAGAAGCACCCCCTGAGTCGCTTCGCGCCTTCCCCCTCTCCTTCGGGAGGGGAACGCCACCGGTGGCCTGGCAAAGCCAGTTCCACGGTGGCACTGGCCTGGAGCGCGCCAGTTCCGAGCGCAGCGTTCAACGCTGAGTGATCGCGATTTCCTCATTGTTTTCGTCAACGGACTTTTCTAGGAGAAACCCATGTCCATCCAAGCCATCAACGTTCGCAACCAGTTCAAGGGCAAAGTGCGCGAGATCATTCGCGGTGACGTCGTTTCCGAGGTCGATGTCGAAACCCCCTGGGGCATCGTCACCTCCGTCATCACCACCCGCTCGGTGGACGACCTGGGCCTCGTCGTGGGCTCCGATGTGGTCGCATTGGTCAAGTCCACAGAGGTGTCGATCGCCAAACTGTGAGTAGGGAGCAGGGCGCAGGGCCGACGGCGTGATGCCGTGCGGCTCTGTGCCGTCCACACCCTGTGGCGCAGGCCTGCGTGTCCCCGTGGCCGGCCACTATCTGGCAATAGCCCTGGGGCTATTGCTCCCAATACCCCCCATGTTGCCTACACTGGGCCCATGACGACCCTCCTGGCTTGCCCTTTTGCCGCCCTGGCTGCGCTGCCCCGCGCAGCGGCCAGCGCGCGAGCGGTGGCCAAGAAGAACGCGCGTCGTCAGATGCCGCCCGCACATTCCTGAGCCCGGCGGCACCCTCTCTCCTCATCTTCTTTTAGCGCAACCATTCACCGCCGGGCACCAGCCAAGCGCGGTAGCGGCCGTCGTGCCCCCGCGGGGCACCGCCGCATTCGATGGAGTGCTTTGTATGCATGCAGTTGTGACCGCTGGCGAGCGCACGCTCACCGACCTGGACTATTCGCGCCTGACCAAGCTGGTCGGCAACCGGCTGGCGCCCTTGCTGGATGACCTGCTGGCCAACGCTGACATCACCAGCCCGCGCACCGTGCGGGCGGATGTTGTCACCATGAATTCGCGCGTGGAGCTGCTGGACCGGCACACCCACCGGCGCCAGGTGCTGACCCTGTGCTACCCGCAGGACGCCGAGCCTGCGGCGGGCTTCATCTCGGTGCTGTCGCCGGTAGGCCTCAGCCTGCTGGGCCTGCGGGCCGGGGACGTGGCCCGGTGGCACACGCCACACGGCGAAGAG
>DATLGV010000080.1:0-4689 GCA_035540275.1 Acidovorax sp.
CTCATGACCCCCACGGCACCCACGCATCCACGGGCCCTGCCGTGGTCGCGCGGCGTGGTGCGGCCTACCCCCGGCCCACCCCCAGCCGACGCAGCACACTGCGCGAGGAGCGCCACCCCAATGCGGTGACGGCACCGCCTCTGCACCGCGGCTCCATGGTGCCCCTGCCCTGGCGCGGCTTCTGGAACAGCGTGGGCACTGCCGTGCTGCTGCGCCTGACGGGGCGTATGTCCCCACCACCCGCATCGACCGCAGCGGCGCAAGCCCCCGCCGAATCCACCGCCGCCTGGCAAGGCGCAGCGCAGCGCCGCCGCTGGACCTTTGCGCTGCTCACCGTGCTGACCACCGCGCTGGCCAGCACCCTGTTTGCCAGCGTGCAGCCCGACTACGAAAACGCGTGGCTGGGCTACGGCCAGATCGCGCTGTTTGCGCTGCTGTCCGCCTGGGTGGTGACCGGCTTTTTGACCGGGCTGATGGGCTTTTGGGTGATGCTGCGCGGCGACCGGCATGCGCTGTCGGCGCGCAGCGTGGCCGGGCACACTCTGGCGCCCGACGCCCGCACCGCCATCATCATGCCGATCTGCAACGAAGACGTGGCCACCGTGTTTGCCGGGCTGCGCGCCACCTGCGAGTCGGTGGCCGCCACCGGCCATGGCACCACGTTCGACGTGTTCGTGCTCTCCGACAGCAACGACCCCGCCATTGCCCGCGCCGAGCGCGCCGCCTGGGAGGAGCTGCGCAACGCCCTGGCGCAGCACAGCCAGCAGCCCCAGGTGCAGGTGTACTACCGCCTGCGCACGCGCCGCACGCACCGCAAGGCGGGCAACGTGGCCGACTTCTGCCGCCGCTGGGGCAAGGACTACCGCTACATGGTGGTGCTGGACGCCGACAGCGTGATGAGCGGCGACTGCATCGTCTCCATGGCCAAGCTGATGGAGGCCCACCCCACGGCCGGCATCATCCAGACCGCCACACAGGCCATCGGCCATGTCACGCTGCACGCCCGCGCGCAGCAGTTTGCGTCGCGCGTCACCGGCCGCCTGTTCACTTTAGGCATGCAGTACTGGCAACTGGGCGAATCGCACTACTGGGGCCACAACGCCATCCTCCGCGTGGCGCCGTTCATGCAACACTGTGCGCTCGCTCCCATCCCCGGCAAGGGGGGCCTGGCGGGCGGCATCATGAGCCACGATTTTGTCGAGGCCGCCCTGATGCGCCGCGCGGGCTACCACGTGTGGCTGGTGGCCGACCTGATCGGCAGCTACGAGCAGCAGCCGCCCGACCTGCTGGCCGAACTGCAGCGCGACCGCCGCTGGTGCCAGGGCAACCTGCAAAACGCACGCCTGATGGCCGAGCCCGGCATCCACCCCGTGCACCGCTCCATGTTCATCACCGGCGCCATGGCTTATCTGTCGGCGCCGCTGTGGCTGGCCTTCCTCACGCTGGGCACGGCGCTGTGGCTGTCGGGTGCCAAGCTGGTGGCCGATTGGCACATCCTGCCCGCCGAGCTGCTGGCGCTGTGGGCCTGGACCTTGTGCCTGCTGTTCCTGCCCCGCATCCTGGGTGTGACGGCGGTGTTCATGCGCCGGGAACAGAAGCAGTACGGCGGCGCTTTCAGTCTGCTCAAGAGCGCCGTGCTGGAAAGCGTCATGGCCATCCTGCAGGCGCCCGTGCGCATGCTGGCGCACTCGCTGTTTGTGCTGATCGCGTTGACGGGCCTGAAGCTGGAGTGGAAGTCGCCCCCGCGCGAGGCCCACGCGGTGCCCTGGCGCCACGCCGTGCGCCAGCTGGCCCCCATGAGCGCCGTGATCGCCCTGCTGGCAGCGGGCGTGGCGCTGATCGACAGCAGCGCGCTGTTGTGGCTGATGCCCGTGGGCCTGCCGCTGGCGCTGGCGATTCCGCTGGCGGTGTGGACCAGCCAGATCGCGCTGGGCCGGGCGCTGCGTGCCCAGCGGCTGCTGCTGATTCCTGAAGAGTCGTGGTCGCCCCCGGTGCTGCGCCGCGCCTGGCTGCACGCCGGGCGCATGGGGCGGCCCATGGCCTTGCAAGCAGCCTAGGACAGCACCACCGTCGCCCATAAAAAAGCCGACACATGTCGGCTTTTTTATTCACTCATATTTTCATAGCACATCAGGCACGTTCCGGCAACGCCTGCTGCCAAAAAGGCTTGAAAACGGTCAGAAAGGCATCTTGGGCATGCCTCCGCCGCCCATGCCCTTCATGCCACCCATGCGCTTCATCATCTTCATCAGGCCGCCGCCCTTCATCTTCTTCATCATGCCCTGCATCTGCTCAAACTCCTTGAGCAGGCGGTTGACCTCCTGTACATGCACGCCCGCGCCATTGGCAATGCGCTTCTTGCGCGTGGCCTTGATGAGTTCGGGCTTGCGGCGCTCCAGGGGGGTCATGCTCTGGATGATGCCTTCCTTGCGCTTGATGTCTTTTTCGGCCTTGTCCATGTCCAGCGAACCGGCCTTGGCGGTGAGCTGAGAGGGCAGCTTGTCCATCAGGCTGGACAGCCCGCCCATCTGCTTCATCTGCTGGATCTGCGAAAGAAAGTCGTTCAGGTCGAACCCGTCACCGCTCTTGACCTTGGCTGCCAGCTTTTGTGCGGCCTCCATGTCCACCCCGGCGGTGACCTGCTCCACCAGCGCCACGATGTCGCCCATGCCCAGGATGCGGCCCGCATGGCGCTCGGCATCGAACACTTCCAGGCCGTCGATCTTCTCCGAGACACCCGCAAACTTGATGGGCGCTCCCGTGATCTGGCGCACGGACAGCGCGGCACCGCCGCGCGAGTCGCCGTCGAGCTTGGTGAGCACGATGCCGGTGAGGGGCAGCGCCTCCTTGAAGGCCTTGGCCGTGTTGATGGCGTCCTGGCCCTGCATGGCGTCCACCACGAACAGGGTTTCGACGGGGTGGATCGCGGCGTGCAGGTCCTTGATTTCCTTCATCAAGGCTTCGTCGATGGCCAGGCGACCGGCCGTATCGACCAGCAGCACGTCAAAGTAGTGCTTCTTGGCGTAATCGAGGGCGTCGCGGGCGATGTCGAGCGGCTTCTGGTCGGGCGTGCTGGGGAACCATTCGGCACCGGCCTGTTTGGTCACGGTCTTGAGCTGCTCGATGGCGGCCGGGCGGTATACGTCGCCCGACACGGTCAGCACCTTCTTCTTGCGCTTTTCAATCAGGTGCTTGGCCAGCTTGGCCGTGGTGGTGGTCTTGCCCGCACCTTGCAGGCCAGCCATCAGGATCACGGCGGGCGGCTGGGCGGCCAGGTTGATGTCGGCCACGCCCTCGCCCATGGTGGCGGCCAGTTCGCGGTTGACGATGCTGACCAGCGTCTGCCCGGGCTTGAGCGAGCCCAGCACCTCCTGGCCCAGGGCCTTTTCCTTGACGCGGGCGATGAAGTCGCGCACCACGGGCAGGGCCACGTCGGCTTCGAGCAGCGCCATGCGCACTTCGCGCAGCATGTCCTGCACGTTGGATTCGGTGATGCGGGCCTGGCCACGCATCTCCTTGACGAGGCGCGTGAGTTTGTCGGTAAGGGCGGAGGCCATAGGGGTGTTTCCGGTATTGGCTGCGCGCCGTCAACAAGGGCGTTGCGTGCGCAGCCCCGCCAGGGCGCTGGCGGTGGGCGAAAGGCTAAACTGTGCCCATGATTTTAACGAGTAGCTCCCCTGTCAGTTGGCTGCTGGCCCTGGCCGCTGCCGTGGCCTACGCTGTGCCTGCTGCCGCGGCCTCGCGCCTGGGTGCCGCAGCGGCGCGCAATGCACTGCTGGTGGCCTGGTTGCTGCATGGCGCCTTGCTGGTCTGGGGCCTGTGGGGCGATGCACCCCGGTTCGGTTTTGCGCCCGCGCTGTCGATGACCGCCTGGCTGGTGCTCACGGTGTATGCGGTAGAGCGGCAGTTGTTCCCGCAAATGCAGTCGCGCTGGGTGCTGGCAGGCCTGGGCGCGGCAGCCATCGTGCTGGCGATGCTGTTCCCCGGGCAGCCCCTGCACGTGGCCGCATCGGCCTGGCTGCCCTTGCACCTGGCGCTGGGCATTGCGTGTTACGGGCTGTTTGCGGCCGCCGTGGTGCACGCCTGGCTCATGACACGCGCCGAACGCCACATCCGGCAGGCCGAAGACCCGCACAGCGGCATCCCGCTGCTCACGCTGGAACGGCTGACCTTCCGGTTCGTGACGGCCGGGTTTGTGCTGCTCACCGCCACCTTGCTGGCCGGGTGGCTGTTTGGCGAGACGCTGTATGGCCGGGCCTGGCGGTGGGACCACAAGGCCGTGTTTTCGATGCTTTCGTGGCTGACCTTCGCCACGCTGCTGCTGGGCCGTGCCCGCTTCGGCTGGCGGGGCCGCAACGCGGTGCGTGTGTTGTATGGGGGCTCGGCCCTGTTGCTGCTGGCCTATGTGGGCTCGCGTTTTGTATTGGAAGTCGTTCTGGGCCGCAGCACATGAAGTATCTGGTCTTGTTGGTCGTCATCGCGGTGGCCGTGGGTATCTGGCGCAGTCGCCGCGCGCCCGACGCGGCAGCCCGCAAGGCGCCTTACGCCCCCCCGGCCCTGCCGCAGGACATGCTGGCCTGCGCGCACTGCGGCGTGCACATCCCGCAGGCCGAAGCCCTGATGCTGGGAAGCCAGGCTTACTGCAGCGCCGAGCACCGGCGCCTGGGCCCGGGCTGAGCGGCGCTACGC
>DATLGV010000081.1:0-2206 GCA_035540275.1 Acidovorax sp.
AAGCTGGAGCTGCGCGTGTTTGCCAACGAGCAGTACCGGCAGGCCGTGGTCATTGCGCGCCTGGACAACCTGGGCAAGGGCGCCAGCGGCGCCGCAGTGCAGAACCTGCAATTGATGCTGGGCGTGTAACCACGTCACAGCGCTCCAGAAGGGGGCGAAAGCCCTGTTTGTGAGCAGTGCGCTCACCCCTCGTCGGAATCGTCGGCGCCCTGCACGGCGCGCCGCACCACATCGCCCGAGAACCCCCGCGCCAGCAAGAAGCGCACGTGCTTGGCGCGGGTTTGCGGGTCGGTGGCGGGCGCGCCAAACTTGCGGCGCCACACCGCGCGGGCACGCTCCAACTCGCTGCCCTGCAACTGGGCCACCGCTTGCTGCACAGCCTCTGCGCCCAGCCCCTTGGATTGCAGCTCCTGCCGGATGCGCGTGGCGCCCAGGCGCCCTGCGCGCCGGTGCAGTACCGACTCCACCACCCGTGCCTCGCTGATGAAGTCCCGGGCCTGCAGCTCGTCCAGCACCGCCTCCAGGTCTTCGCCCTCTTGCACATGGGGCGCGAGCTTGCGCTGCAGCTCAGCCCGCGAATGTTCGCGCTGGCTCAGCAGCCGCAACGCACGGCCTTTGAGCGAGAGCGCAGTGAATCCCATGAACGATCGGGTGCTATATTTTCAATAGCTGCACGCGCATATTGAATGTGCGCCTGCAGGCCATTTGGCTTAAAAAACCGGAAGTCACTCGTCTGCAGCACTGGCTGGCGCCAATGCTGGCGGCAACAGGGCGATGCCCAATTGCTCGCGGACCTTGTTTTAGTGAAACTGCGGTCCACTCGGCTTACGCCTCGTCTGCAGCACTGGCTGACGCCAGCGCTGCAGGCAACAGGGCGATGCCCAGTTGCTCGCGAACCTTGTTTTCGATCTCCCGGGCCAGGTCGGGGTTCTCGCGCAAAAACTCGCGGGCGTTGTCGCGGCCCTGGCCGATCTTCTCGCCGTTGTAGGCATACCAGGCACCGCTCTTTTCCACGATCTTGGCGTTCACGCCCATGTCGATGATCTCGCCCTCGCGGCTGATGCCCTCGCCAAACAGGATGTCGAACTCGGCTGTCTTGAAAGGCGGGCTCACCTTGTTCTTGACCACCTTGACCTTGGTCTCGTTGCCGATGGCATCGTCGCCCTTCTTGATGGTGCCGGTGCGGCGGATATCGAGGCGCACCGAAGCATAGAACTTGAGCGCGTTGCCGCCCGTGGTCGTTTCGGGCGAGCCGAACATCACGCCGATCTTCATGCGGATCTGGTTGATGAAGATAACCATGCAGTTGGTCTTCTTGATCGTGGCGGTGAGCTTGCGCAGCGCCTGGCTCATCAGGCGGGCCTGCAGGCCGGGCAGGGCGTCGCCCATCTCGCCTTCGATTTCCGCCTTGGGCGTGAGGGCCGCCACCGAGTCGACCACGATCAGGTCCACGGCGCCCGAGCGCACCAGGCTGTCCACGATCTCCAGCGCCTGCTCGCCAGTGTCTGGCTGGCTGATGAGCAGGTCGGGCACGTGCACGCCCAGCTTTTGCGCGTACTGGATGTCGAGCGCGTGCTCGGCATCGACGAAAGCGCAGGTGCCGCCCTGCTTTTGCATTTCAGCCACCACCTGCAGCGTCAGGGTGGTCTTGCCGGAGCTTTCCGGGCCATAGATCTCGATCACGCGGCCGCGGGGCAGGCCGCCCACGCCCAGGGCGATGTCCAGGCCCAGCGAGCCGGTGGAGATCACCTGGATGTCCTCGATGGCCTCGCCTTCGCCCAGGCGCATGATCGTTCCCTTGCCGAACTGCTTCTCGATCTGGGCGAGCGCCGCGGCCAGTGCCTTGGCCTTTTCACTGTTGGCGGGATTGCTGCCTTTGGCTGCGACGTCCATGAGAAAACTCCTTGAAAAACAACAGATTGGATGCTTGCACCGCTCTGCGGTTAATCACAGGCTGGATGCTTGAACAGTAGTCTATGCGAGCAATGAATTCAAAACAAAGCGATTTTTAGTCAGTTTGCCTGACAATGTGGTGTGGCCGATTTTTCTTCTGCGACCCCTTTCAGCCCCTCTGCCCCATTGCCTGACGACCGCTGGCGCCAAACCCACCTGGGCCGCCTGATGGGCAGCGCCCTGCGCCGCTTCGACGCGCGGGTGCTGCAGCTCATGGCGCACAACGTGGAGGTGCCGCTGGCGCTGTCCAACC
>DATLGV010000082.1:0-2978 GCA_035540275.1 Acidovorax sp.
GGCACTGCGGGTACTTTGGGCGCAGCGTCATTCAGCATCATGAAAGATGATGCCCAGCGTGTGCCGCTGCCCGCTGCGCAGGCGGCTCACGCCATGGCGCATCTGCACGCGGTACGGTCCGCGCGTGCCCTGCACGGGGCGGTGGTGCACGGCAAACACCACGGCGTCGCCGCGCGAGAGCGGCACCACCTCGGCCCGCGACTGCATGCGCGGGCGCTGTTCGGTCAGCACGAACTCGCCGCCGGTAAAGTCGCGCCCCGGCTCCGACAGCAGGATGGCCACCTGCAGCGGAAACACATGCTCGCCATACAGATCCTGGTGCAGGCAGTTGTAGTCGCCCGCAGCGTACTGCAGCAACAGCGGGGTGGGGCGCACCTGGCCGACCGCGTGGCAACGGGCGATGAAGTCGGCATGCTGCGCGGGGTAGCGCACGTCGATGCCCATCGCGGCGTTCCACTGGTTGGCGATGGGGGCCAGATGCGGGTACAGCGCCCCGCGCAGACCCGCCACCAGGTCGGGCAGCGGGTAGCTGAAGTACCGGTATTCACCCTGGCCAAAGCCGTGGCGCTGCATCACCACGCGGCTGCGAAAGGTCTCCTCCGGCGCGTGGCCATACAGCCTGGCCAGCGCAGCGCATTCGGTGGCGTCCAGCAGTTGGGGCAACACGGCATTGCCCTGCTGGTGCAGGGCCTCGGTGGCGGCTTGCCAGTCGACGGCGGCTGCGCGTTGGTGCCACACGCCGTCCGCTGGCGTGCCGGGTGCTGAAAGAGCCGCCAAGCTCATGCCACCTTCTCCGCGTGCAGCGGGGCCACGTCTGCGTCGGACTCGCGCGCCAGCAGGGCGCGTTTGCGCTCCACGCCCCAGCGGTAGCCCGACAGCGCGCCATCGCTCTTCACCACCCGGTGGCACGGGATGGCCACTGCCAGCCCATTGGCAGCGCAGGCCTGGGCCACGGCCCGCACAGCCTTGGGGCTGCCGATGCGCTGCGCCACCTCGGCGTAGCTGGCCGTCTGTCCGGCCGGGATGGCCTGCAGCACCCGCCACACCCGCTGCTGGAAGGCAGTGCCGCGCACATCCAGCGGCAGGTTCAGCCCCAGGCCCGGGGCCTCGACAAACGCCACCACCTGCGCCACCAGGGCTTCAAACGCGGCGTCGCCGCCGATCAGCCGGGCCTGCGCAAACCGGTCCTGCAGCTCGCGCAGCAGCGCGTCGGGGTCGTCGCCCAGCAAGATCGCGCAAATGCCCCGGTCGCTTTGCGCCACCAAAATGGCGCCCAGCGAGCACTGGCCGATGGCAAAGCGGATGTCCTGCGAAGCACCCCGCGCACGGTACTGGCTGGGCCGCATGCCCAGCACCTGGGCCGACTGTTCGTAAAACCGGCTGCTGGACTGGTAGCCCGCGCCATAGATCGCGTCCGTCACCGAGTCCGTGGTCGGGCTGTCGAGCGCACTGCGCAGCCGCTGCGCGCGCTGGGCCACTGCATAGGCCTTGGGGGTGAGGCCCGTGGCCTGCTTGAAGATGCGGTGCAGGTGCGAGGCACTCAGTCCCACGCGCGCTGCCAGCGCATCGAGCGTGGGGGCGTCACCGGGCGCAGCGCTTTCGATGATGCGGCAGGCCTCCGTCACCAATGCCGCGTGGTGCGACAGCGCGGTGGCCTGGCGCGGCTTGCAGCGCTGGCAGGCGCGAAACCCGGCGTGCTCCGCGTCGTCGCAACTGGCATGGAACAGCACGTTCTCCGGCCGGGGTGTGCGCGACGCGCAACTGGGGCGGCAGTACACGCCCGTGGTCTGCACCGAGTACCAGAACGTTCCATCGGCCCCGGCGTCGCGCGCCACCACAGCCGCCCAGCGCGGGTCGGCCTGGGTGGCGGCTGCCTGCGCGGCCTTGGTGTTGGGACGGTGGCGGGTGGGCATGGAGTTGCTGTGGGGCAGAAGGGTGGACACGTTCATCATGGTGCACGGCTCACAAGGTGGGTTGCAATGCCACGCACTCTAGGGACGGAGACCGTGGGGCGCACTCCGAAGCTTGCTTTTGAATTTTGCGCTTTTGCGCAAGGCTCCCCACACGGATGAGTGCGCTCATGTATTGATAGCTGCCAGCGCATGATTTACTAGCGCTACAAGGCAAAAACGCTCAAAACTCAGGTTTCAGGTGGCTGCAGCGGCCGGGGCCGCCGTTTACCTGTGCCGCCCCAGCGCAGCGCGTCTTCGCCGGGGATGCCCAGCGGGTTGTTGGCTGGTTCGGTCAGGGGCGCGAGCAGCGCATGCAGATCGGCCTCGCTGAACTTCACCGCGCCCTCGGCATCGTGCCCCAGCACGCCCTGGGCCAGCGCGGCCTTGCGGGCCTGCAGCTCCAGCATGCGCTCTTCGATGCTGCCTTCCACCACCAGCTTGTAGACAAACACCGGCTGGTCCTGCCCGATGCGGTGGGCGCGGGCGGTGGCCTGTTCTTCTACGGCGGGGTTCCACCATGGGTCCAGGTGGATCACGGTGTCAGCGGCCGTGAGGTTCAGGCCCAGGCCACCGGCCTTGAGGCTCACCAGCAGGATGGCGGCGCTTGCGTCGCCCTGCGCCTGGAACTGCCGCACCACCGCGCCGCGCTGGCGGGGCGGCGTCTGGCCGGTGAGGGTGAGGTAGGGCAGGGCCAGGGTGTCGAGCAGCTCGGCTGCCAGCGCCAGCATTTCGGCGAACTGCGAGAACACCAGCACGCGGCGGCCTTCGTCGACCAGGGCGGGCAGCAGGTCGGCCAGCAGTTCGAGCTTGGCGCGCTCCATCGAGTGCGCCGTTTTCGTGGTGCCTTGGACCAATCGTGGGTCGCAGCAGACCTGGCGCAGCTTGAGCAGCGCGTCCAGGATGGCGATTTGCGAGCCTTCAAAGCCTTGCCGCTCCAGCGCACGGCGCACCTGTTTGTCGGCGGTGGTACGCACGGCCTCGTACAGCTCGCGCTGCTTGCCTTGCAGCTGCACGCGCAAGGTGGTT
>DATLGV010000083.1:0-5929 GCA_035540275.1 Acidovorax sp.
ATGGAAGGCGGCAAGCCGCGCGCCTACATGTCGGTGCGCACCAAGCCCAGCGCGGCGGAAATTTCTGCTGCCGAAGCCCTGTATGCCCAGATGCGCAGCGAGGCGGCATCGGGCGCGAGCAGCTTTTACCTGGACTCGGGCAACCTGCGCTACCGCGGTGTGCGCGGCTGGCAGCAGCGCTTGGCGCAGATGGCGTTGCTGCCCCGCATGGCGCTGTTGCTGGCAGTGATGGTGCTGCTGGCCTTGCTGCCCGATGGGATGGGGCTGCAGGGCACCACCGCCTGGGTGGCCCGCCTGGCGCTGCTGCTGCTGGGAGCGGGGTGGACGCTGTGGCGCTTTCAGGCCACCGTGCTGCAGGGCCTGCACGACGCCACCCGTTTTGCGTCCGACATCTCGGCCTGTAACCTGGCCACGTCGGTGCGTACCGACTACCCCCAGCCCCTGGGCGCGCTGATGCAGCGCCTGCAGCAGACCCAGGTCAACCTGCGCGCCGTGGTGGGCGATGTGCGCACCGAGGTACGCAACTTCATCGAATCGGCCGACGAAATCGCGCGCGGCGGCATGGACCTGTCGGCCCGTACCGAGTCGCAGGCGAGCAGCCTGGAGGAGACCGCAGCCGCCATGGAGCAACTGGCCAGCACGGTGCTGCAGACGTCGGAGACAGCGGCCCAGGTGTCGCACGAGAGCGCGCAAAGCAGCGACATCGCCACGCGCGGCGGCCAGGCGGTGCAGGAGGTGGGGGCGGCCATGCAGCAGATGAAGCTGTCGTCCACCAAGATCAGCGAGATCGTGGGCGTGATCGAGGGCATTGCCTTCCAGACCAACCTGCTGGCGCTCAACGCCGCCGTGGAGGCGGCCCGTGCGGGCGAGCAGGGCCGGGGCTTTGCGGTGGTGGCGGGCGAGGTGCGGGCGCTGGCGCAACGCAGTGCCAGCTCGGCCAAAGAGATCAGCGGCCTGATCGGCATCACGGTGAACCAGATCGCCAGCGGTGCGCAGCAGATGGACCATGCAGGCACCACCATCGAGGGCGTGGTGCATGCGGTGGAGCGCGTGAGCACGCTGGTCCAGCAGATCAGCAGCGCCACCAGGGAGCAGTCGCAGGGCATTGCCCAGGTCAACGAGGCCGTGACCCAGCTTGACACCGTGACGCAGCAGAACGCCGCGCTGGTGGAGGAGTCGGCCGCCGCCGCCCAGGGTCTCAAGGAGAGCGCGGTGTCGCTGGGCCGCTCGGTGGACGTGTTCCGATTGGGGTGAACGGCGCCGCAAGGAGCTGCCCACAGCCATTCGCATCTTGACGAATTCTTACTCGTAACTTACAGTGATTTTCCCGTGTCCCGGGAGATCACCATGACCCTCGACGAGCTGCAGCGCATCAAGCAGTGGCATGTGGCACACAAGGCCGACCACCCGCTCGAATACCACCTGTGGGACCTGGTGCTGACGGTCTGGATGCTGGGCTGGGTGGGCTGGTTTCCCATCTGCGCGTTTGGCGACCCCTTGGCCGCGCCGGTCTGCCTGATCGGCATTTTTGTCCCCAGCCTGTACGTTGCCTGGCGCACCCGCGCGCACCTGCGCCACACCCTGCGGTGTGACTGGATTGATGCGCGCAACTGACGGACGCGGTCGGTTGACGGGGGCGGTCAGGCCTACTGCCGGGCCGTGCGCACGTTGCGCGGCAGGGCCTGCGGGTGGCTGGTGCGCAGGGGGTTGATGTCCAGCCCGCCCCGGCGGGTGTAGCGCGCATACACCGTGAGCTTGATGGGTTTGCAGCGCGTCCACAGGTCCATGAAGATGCGCTCCACGCACTGCTCGTGAAATTCGTTGTGGTTGCGAAAGCTCACCAGGTACTGCAGCAGCCCTTCCTGGTTGATCTGCGGGCCGCTGTAGCTGATCTGCACGCTGCCCCAGTCGGGCTGGCCGGTCACCAGGCAGTTGCTCTTGAGCAGGTTGCTGGTGAGGGTCTCGGTCACGGGCGCTTCGTTGAATGTGGCCGTCAGCAGGTCGGGCGCGGGCTGGTAGCGTGTGCATTCCACGTCCAGCCGGTCCAGGCTCAGGCCGTCCAGCTCGTGCACGGGCTCCTGGTCGAACAGCTCGGGTGCGATGAGCTTCACGCCCACGGTGGCGGGGTGCTCGGCGCCGCGCCACACGGCCTCGCTGATGTCGGCGCGGATGCGGGCCTGCACCTCGGCCGCATCGGCAAAGCGCGTGTTGTTGAAGCTGTTGAGGTACAGCTTGAACGACTTGCTCTCGACGATGTTGGGCGTCTCGCACGGCACGGTGATGTGCGCCAGCGCCACCTGCGGCTTGCCGCGCGCATTCAGCCACGACAGCTCGAACGCCGTCCACAGATCGGCCCCGAAGAAGGGCGCCGCGCCGGGGATGCCGATCTCGGCCCGCTTGCCCGCGCGTGGGATGGGGAACAGCAGCGAGACGTCGTACTGGTCGACGTACGCCGAGGATTTGCCCAGTTGGGATTGTTCCGGGGTGTTCATAATTGCTCTAAAAATAATAGCTGTTAGCGCTGATTGGGGGCGCGCTGAAGCGTTTTTACTTGAATTCCCGCTCACGCAGCCATTTGGTGGCAATCCATTTGTCCCCGGCGATCACCGGGGCGCCGCCATGCAGGGTGCGGGTGGACGGGTGCGGCCGCTCATAGCTGAAGAACACCGCGTTGCCACGCTGCGGCGCGACCTCCAGGTGCACGTCGGGGAAGGTGGTGCCGCCGCCTTTGTCGGGCGTGTTGAGGTACATGACCAGCGTGCCCACACGCTGGCCGCCGCGCTGGATGATGCTGGGCGTGCCGGGCTCGGCGGGGTCGAAGTAGTCGTAGTGGGGTTTGTATTCGGCGCCGGGGCGGTAGTGCAGCACCTGCAGGCCTTCGCCGTTTTCGATGGGCCACTGGAGCAGGCGCGCAATGCGCTCCTCGATGCGCTGGATCAGCGGGCTTTGGCCGCGTTGGAAGAACATGCCATCGCTGGTGCGGTCGGCGTTGATCTCTTCGCCGCCGGTCTTGGTGGCCACGGTGAGCGAGCGTGCCATGCGCGGCTCTGCGGCGGCAATCAGGGCATCACATTCCTCGGGCGACAGCAGGTTGCCAAACACCACGATGCGCGGCTGCGCCATGGCCAGCAGCACATTCACCGTGCGGTCTCCGCAGTCCAACTGGGCGGGGGATTCATCCAGCCGGGGTTCAGGCACCGGCACGGCCGAGGGCAGGCCCTGCTGCATGGCCAGGTCGTTGAGGTGCTCCTGCAGCGTGACTTCCAGCGCATCGGCGGCCACGTCTTCGTCCCAGCCGGCGTCGCGCATGGATTGCAGCACCACGGGCGCGGCGTAGCCCGCCTGGGCCTGCTCGATGATCCAGCGGCGCAGCTCTGGCGTGATGGCCTGCCGCGCTGCGCTGGCGTGCCGGGTGCTGGTGGCCGTGCCGTCCGGGTGCTGGTCAGAACGCGATGTCATGGCGGTCCTTCAACAAGAAAGAGCAGGGGGAGGGGTGTTTATAAGGCCGGTGGGGCCTTGCGCCGGAAAACCAGGCGTTCGGGCGTAGACGAGGCCGGGGCAAAGGCATAGCCGTCCAGATCGAAACCTTCGAGCTGGTGGGGCGAGGCAAGGCGGCGGGTGATGGCATAGCGCGCCATCAGGCCGCGTGCGCGCTTGGCAAAGAAGCTGATGATCTTGTAGTTGCCGCCCTTCCAGTCCTCGAACACGCATTCGATCACGCGGGCCTTGAGCGTCTTGCAGTCCACGGCCTTGAAGTATTCCTGCGAGGCCAGGTTGACCACTACCGGCGTAGTGTCGGCGCGCAGCCGGGTGTTCAGGTGCTCGGCAATCTGGCGGCCCCAGAACTGGTACAGGTTGCTGCCCGCATCCGTGGCCAGGCGCGTGCCCATCTCCAGGCGGTAGGGCTGCATGCGGTCCAGCGGCCGCAGCACGCCATACAGGCCACTGAGGATGGCGACATGGCGCTGAGCCCAGTGCAGGTCGTCAGCGCTCAGGCTGCGGGCCTGCAGCCCCTCGTACACGTCGCCATTGAAGGCCAGCACCGCCTGGCGCGAGTTGTGGGCCGTGAAGCGGGGGCGCCAGGCCTGGTAGCGCGCCACGTTCAGGGCCGCGAGCGTGTCGCTCAGCTCCATCAGCGACGCAATCTGCTGCGGCGACTGCTCGCGCAGCACGTCGATGAGGGCGGTGGACTGCGGCACAAACTGCGGCGTGGTGTGGGGCAGGCCTTCGGGAACGGGCGTGTCGTAGTCGAGCGATTTGGCGGGAGACAGCAGGAACAGCATGGGTGCGAAGGGTCCGTGGATCGCGGAGGATAGGCGGGGCCTGGCTAGCGGAGAGCGGCTGGCTGCGCCAGCGACCCGAAATGGTACCTGCTGACAGGCGGTCTGCAGCCGCTTGCGGGTATTGGCGCCAATGGCGGATGCCTGCTCAGTCACCCAAAAAAAGAAGGCGGCCTGAGCCGCCTTCTTTGCGTAGGCTGCCGCCCTCGGGGCTGCCGCCGTTGCAGCGCATCAGGCTGCGGGAGGCTGCTCAAACGGCAGCGCCATGGCCGACAGGTCGCGGCGGGTCTCCACCAGCACCAGCGGGCCGTCGTCCAGCACCACGGCAGGGGGGCGTTCGCGGGGCACGCGGATGGGCTTGGGCTCGGCAGCGATGGCGGCCTGCACGGCCGCGATCTTGTCTGCGTCAGAGTTCACCCACTGCAGGCCCGATGCGGCAGCCACTTGCTGCAATTCGTCGATGGGCAGCGTGAACGCCTGCACGCGGGGCAAGCCCTTGGCGGGCGCTGCTGCGGGCGCTGCAGGCGCCGGTGCCGCAGCTGCCGGAGCGGGTGCAGCCACTGGGGCAGCAGCGGGGGCTGCAACAGGCGCTGGAGCCGCTACAGCGGCAGGCTCGGTGGCCACTGCGGCCGGGGCTGCTGCTGCAGGGGTTGCCACCGGTGCCACAGGCTCTGCGGCGGGCGTGGTGCTGAAGTAGCTGCGGCGCGGCGCTTCGTCCTGTGCCGGTGCGGGCTCGGCCTGGGTAGGGTCGAAGTCCAGCATGGCGGGTGCAGCGGCTTCGGCGTTGCCGTTGGCGTCGCGTGGGCCACGCTCGCCACGTTCGCGGCGGTCACGGCCATAGCGGTCGCGGGAGCGGCGCTCGCGGCGTTGCTCTTCGCTGGCGCCATTGCCATTGCCATTGCCGTTGCCATTGGCGGGTGCGTCATTGCCACTCAGGTCCAGATCCGGCAGCGAGGCCAGGGGCGCGGTGTCGGCAAAGTCGCCAGCAGCGGCCGGGGCAGCTGCCTCCTGGGCCTCGACCGCACGGGGAGCGCGTTCACCGCGCTCACCCCGGTTGCCGCCGCGATCACCACGTTCGCGGCGCGGGCCGCGTTCGCCGCGGGGCTGCTGGGCGGGTTGGCCTTCTGCGCCGCCGGTGGCGCCTGCTTGGAGGCCTTCCACCTGGGCGGCCAGGGTGGCGCTGTTGTCACCGTTCACGCCAGCATTCTGTTGGCGGGTCTCGCTGTCGCGGCGGCCACGGCCGCCTTCGCGTCCTTCGCCACGTCCGTTGCGGCCACCGTCACGGCCTTCACCTTCGGGGCGGCGTTCTGCGTCGCGGGGTGCGCGGCCTTCGGCCGAGCGTTCGCCACGGCGGCCACGGCCCTCGCCGGTGTTGCCTTCGCGGCTGCCGTCACGCGGTGCGCCTTCGCGCTGGCCGTCCCGGTTACCGTCGCGGCCGCCACGGCGGCCACGGCCTTCACCATTGCGGCCTTCGCGGCGGGGCTCGCCACGGCCGGTGGTTTCAGCCGCGGCCGGTGCGGCTGCGGGTGCAGCCGTTGCCACCGGGGCGGGGGCTGCGGGGGCGCCGCCAAAGCCGAACAGGCTCTTGAGCCAGGCGAAGAAGCCTTGTTCCTGCGGTGCGGGTGCAGGGGCCGGTGCGGCCACGGGGG
>DATLGV010000084.1:0-3493 GCA_035540275.1 Acidovorax sp.
CCGTGGCCGTGACCAGCCCGCCCACCCCCCATTGGGGCAGGGCCGCCTGGAGCCAACCCACCGGCAGCAGCAGGCCCACCACGATGACGGCGCCCGGCACGGCGTAGCCCACACTGGCCAATTGCACCACGCCACGCGTGATGGCGTCGGGCTGGCGCCGCACCGCAAAGGCCAGGGCGAGCGCAATGGCCACCGCCAGTGCCGCAGTGATGCCGCCGAGGCGTACGCTGTGCCAGGCCCACTCCAGAAAGCGCCCCCACGGCAGCACCGACCAGTCGGCCGCCAGCGGACGCAGCATGAAGGCCACGGGCGCCACAAACCCCATGACCACCGGCACCGTGCAGACCGCCCAGGCGGCCCAGCGGCGCCCACCACGCAGCTGCAGCGGCTGCGCCTCGGCCGAGCCCGCGCGCCCGCCGCCTGTGGCAAACCGCATGCGCTTTTGCGCGCGGTGCTCCAGGTGCAGCAGCGCCATCACCACCACCAGCAGCATGGTGGCCAGCTGCGCGGCGGCCAGGCGGTTGTCCATCGACAGCCAGGCCTTGTAGATGCCGGTGGTGAAGGTCTGTATGCCAAAGTAGCTGGCCACGCCGAAGTCGGCCAGGGTTTCCATCAGCACCAGCGCCACGCCCGCGGCTACGGCCGGGCGCGCCAGCGGCAGGGCCACGGCGCGGATGCGGCGGGACAGCGGCGCGCCCAGCAGGCGCGCTGCCTCCATGAGGTGGGCGGCGCGCTCGCCCAGGGCCGTGCGCGCCAGCAGGTACACGTAGGGGTACAGCGAGAAGATGAACACCCACACCGCGCCGCCCAGGCTGCGCACCTCGGGCAGCAGACGGCCCTCCAGGCCGAAGGTGTTGCGCAGGCCCACCTGCAGCGGGCCGCTGAACTGCAGGAAATCGGTGTACGCATAGGCCGTGACATAGGCGGGCATGGCCAGCGGCAGCAGCAGCAGCCATTCAAAGGTGCGGCGGCCCGGAAAGTCGAACAGCGTCACGGCCGCTGCCGCCAGCGTGCCCACCACCGCCGCGCCCAGCGCCACCAGCACACTCAGCCACAGCGTGGTCCACACATAGCCGGGCAGCACCGTGGATGCCATCTCGCGCAGGATGGCCCCCGCCTGCGCATCGCCCTGCCCCGTGGCCGAGAACGGCAACCACGACGCCAGCACGGCCAGCACCGGCAAGGCCAGAAAGCCCGCAAACAGGATCAGCGGGATGCTGCGAAAGACAGTGGACGGGGTGCGGCGCAAGGCAAAGGGCTCGGCAGAAGGAAGAAAGCGCACACCCGCCCAAAGGCATGGGCACCCTAGTGCAGTGTTGCACGCTATCTGGCACTTAAAACCGCGTCTTTTCGGCCAGGGCTGCGTTGCAAATCCTCGCGATACCTTCGGGTATCGCTGTGGTTTGCGCCTTGCCCTGACCAAAAATCCACCGGTTTTCAATGTGCCATCCAGCGCAACACTACACCAGCACCCAGGAATGCAAATGCGAATTTTAAGCATTCACTCCACGCCGCCTAAAATGCGCAGATATGTTTCTTGAGGTCTCCCAACTCGAAGTGCACTACGCAGGCCGTGCACAGGCCGCCGTACAAGGCGTCACGCTCAGCCTGAAAGCGGGTGACATCGGCGTGCTGATCGGCCCCTCCGGCTGCGGTAAGACCACCCTGCTGCGCGCCGTGGCCGGGCTGGAGCCCGTCACGGGCGGCGAGATCCGCCTGACCAAAAGCGTGGTCAGCAGCGCCACCCTGAGCGTGCCGCCCGAGCTGCGGCGCATCGGCATGGTGTTCCAGGACTACGCGCTGTTCCCGCACCTGTCGGTGGGCCGCAATGTGGCGTTTGGCATCCACCAGCTGCCCCGGGCCGAGCAGGCCGCGCGCGTGGCCGAGGTGCTGAAGCTTGTGGGGCTGGAAGGCAGCGAGCACCGCTACCCGCACGAACTCTCTGGCGGCCAGCAACAGCGGGTGGCTCTGGCCCGCGCGCTGGCGCCGCGCCCGCAACTCATGCTGCTGGACGAGCCGTTCTCCAACCTCGACGTGGACCTGCGCGAGCGCCTGGCCCATGAGGTGCGCGGCATCCTGAAAGCCGCGGGCGCCACCGCCCTCTTCGTCACCCACGACCAGTTCGAGGCGTTTGCGATTGGCGATGTGATCGGCGTGATGAACGAGGGCCACCTGCACCAGTGGGACGATGCGTACACCCTGTACCACCGCCCCGCCACGCGGTTTGTGGCGGACTTCATCGGCCACGGGGTGTTTGCGCCGGCCACGCTGGTGCAGCGCGGCAACAACGTGGTGGCCCAAACGCCCTTGGGCGACCTGACCGACCTGGACGAGTGCCCCCTGCCCGGCAGCTACCCCGATGGGGAATGTGATGTGCTGCTGCGCGCCGACGACATCGTGCACGACGACCATGCGCCCGTGCAGGCGCAGATCGTGCGCAAGTCGTTCCGGGGCTCGGAGTTTCTGTACACCCTGCGCCTGGCCAGCGGCCACACGGTGCTGGCCCATGTGCCCAGCCACCACGACCACGCGCTGGGCGAGTGGATCGGCATCCGCGCCCAGGTGGACCACGTGGTGACGTTTCCACGTGGCTGAGGCGGTGATGGGATCAAATTCGGCCGGATGCGCTGGTCGAGCATGCCTGAGCAGCTATTGAATCAATAGCAAATACCTTTCCGCTCAGGACTTGCCTTTGCGCTGCAGGTCTTCCAGGCCGTTCAGGTCCACCTGCGACATCAGGCCCCGCAGCTCCTTCACGCCGATCTTGTCGCCTTCGATGCTGACCACCAGGCCGTTCTTCAGGATGGTCCTGAACTCGGCGTGGCGGCCGTCCTTGTCGTAGCGCTGGTGCAGCGTCCGACCACCTTCCTGCCAGGTCTTTTCGGCGCTGGTCTGGTCTTCCTTCTCGCCCTGCACCATGCCCATGGCCATCACCGCCATCTGCCCCAGGCCGCCCACATCCACGATCTCCAGGCGCAGCTGCCTGTCGTCGTTGCCGTATTGCGCGCTGGCCTGGCTGGTGGGCAAGCCCAGTGCGGCACCGTCCTGTACATCCAAACCCGTGCGGGGCAGGCCTGCCAGTTTCTCCGGCAGGGCCGCCTTGAGCGACTGGGCCGCAATGGCCTGCCCCCCGCCCAGCACACCGGCCGCAGCCTTGGCGGCATCGCCCGTGGCGGCGGCGATGGCGGCCGGGTCCTGGCTCTTCTGGGCCTCTTCCATCTTGCGGGCGGCTTCTTCCATCTTCTTGCCCGCGGCTTCCAGGCCGGCGGTGTCGATGGACACCTTGCCACCGGGCGTGTTCATGGTGATGGCAGGGGCATCGGCACCGCCAAACAGCGCACCGCTGCGCGGCATGAACAGCGCGCTGACGGCACCGATGACCACACCCATCACGATGGCCGCAATGATGACCACCACCGTGTAGCCCACCGACTTCTCGGGCGCACTGCGCATGAGCACCGGCAGGCCGGTGTAGAGCAGGTAGATGGAGTAC
>DATLGV010000085.1:0-4746 GCA_035540275.1 Acidovorax sp.
ATGCGCGTGCAGTACCAGGCACCGCCCCCACCCCGTTACGAGGTGGCACCGCACCCCCGCCGCGGCATGGTGTGGGTGCCCGGCCATTGGGAATGGCGTGGCCACCGCCACGTGTGGATGCAGGGCTACTGGGTCAAGGCACGCCCCGGCTACCACTACCGCGAGCCCCGCTGGGTAGAACACGGCGGCCGGTGGAACATGCAGCCCGGGGGCTGGGACCGCGATGGCGACGGCGTACCCGACCGCTACGACCGCCGCCCGGACAACCCCTACCGTCGCTGAGCCCCTCGGTCAGCCCGCCGCGCCAGGGCAGGCGCCTGTGCCTGCAGGGGTTGCAGGGGTAGGCAGACAGGGCGCCATCACAGCTGCAACGCCGCCCGCCCCAGGCCCGGAAAGTCCGCCACCACTTCGGTGCCCGGCGCGACCAGCACGGTGCCGGTGCACGAGCCGGTGGTGACCCAGTGCCCCGCGCGCAGCCCGCCCAGGCTGCGCGCACCTTCGTTGGCCAGCCACACCAGCAGCCGCAGCGGGTCGCCCGCCGGGTTACCCCAGGTGGCATGCTGCACGGCCACGGCTCCGTTGACCGACAAGGCCACCGCTTGCGCCAGGGGCTGCACGGCGGCGACATCACTAGCGCCAGCGCCCACAATCAGCGCCCCGTGGCACGCCTGGTCGGCCAGGCGGCTCCACTCGCCCTGCTGCGCCCAGGCGGCAAAGCGTGTGTCGCACACCTCGATGGCGGCACGCACCGACACCACGGCCGCCAGCACGTCGGCGGTGCTGTAGGGTGTGGCACGGGCGGGCAGGTCGGCGCCGAGTTCGTACACCAGTTCCGCCTCCACCCCCATCACGGCAAACCCCGCCGCAGCCAGCAGCACGGGCTCGCCCGCAGCTGCGACCCACACCGAATCACGGGTCAGCGCGGCGCGTGCCGGTTGCGCCTCGGGCGACGCGGCCCCGACCTTCCAGCCAGCGATGTCACCGCGTGCGCGCACCACGGCGTCCTGCACGGCATAGGCCTCGGCCGCATCGCGCGGGCGCAGCCCTGCGGGAAGGTCCAGCGGGCGGGGCGTGCGCCCTTCCCGGGCCTGGGTGATGACGGCGGCGCTGGCGACTGGGTCCAAAGCGGTGGGGGACATGGCAAAACTCTCCGTGGTGCAGGGGTCGGCGGATTATCGGCACCTTCCCCGGCGGCCCCGCCCCCGTTGCGTCAGCAACGATTGCACCCCATTAGCAGCCCGAGTCGGTCCTGCGCGCAGGCTTGCCCCCTAGAATCGGCCTCGCAGGAGAGCACGGCAGCCACAGGCCGCCGCTGCACCGAAGGCGCAAACTCCCATACACGCTCAGGTTCCGTACTGCACCATTCATCAAGCCGTCTGGAGAGCCGCCACGCCATGTGGCGCACCGAAGGAGCAAGCCGCAGCCCGGGTGGGTGGCGGTGAATCTCTCAGGTACCAAGGACAGGGGGAGCGGCAGCCAGGGCATTCATGCGCCAGCTGCACGCTATTGAGTTCATAGCTACCAGCGCATGTTGTTCTGGCGCCAGAGCCCAGAAAGGCTTTGAAAATCATGCGCGTGATCGTTTTGGGCGCCGGCTTGCTCGGCGTGACTTCGGCTTACTTCCTCTCGCAACTGGGTCACGAGGTGACCGTCATCGACCGCCAGGGCACGCCCGGCGCCGAGACCAGCTTTGCCAACGGCGGCCAGATCTCGGTGAGCCACGCCGAGCCCTGGGCCAACCCCAGTGCGCCGCTCAAGGTGCTGCAGTGGCTGGGCAAGGAAGACGCCCCCCTGCTCTTCCGCCTGCGCGCCGACATGCGGCAATGGCTGTGGGGCCTGTCCTTTTTGCGCAACTGCACGCCCGCACGCACGCGCCACAACATCGAGCAGATCGTGCGCCTGGGCACCTACAGCCGCGACACGCTGCAGCAACTGCGCGCGGCCACCGGCATCCAGTACGACCAGCGCATGCAGGGCATCCTGCACTTCTATACCAACCCAAAAGAATTCGATGGCGCGCTGGCCCCGGCCGAGCAGATGCGCCAGCTGGGCTGCGAGCGCCAGGTGATCAGCGCCGACGAGGCCGTGCGCATCGAACCCGCCCTGGCCCATATCCGCCCGCAGCTCGCAGGCGCCACTTACACGGCCGAGGATGAATCCGGCGACGCCAACCAGTTCACGCGCGAGCTGGCCAAGCTGTGCGAGGCGGCGGGCGTGCAGTTCCGCATGGGCCACCACATCACCGCGCTGCGCGAGGCCGGTGACCGCATCGATCATGTGGAAGTGACCAATGCCGAAGGCCGCTTCGAGCGCGTGCGCGGCGATGCGTTTGTGCTGGCCATGGGCTCGTTCAGCCCGCTGCTGGCGCAGCCGCTGGGCATCCAGCTGCCCATCTACCCGGCCAAGGGCTACTCGGTGACCATGCCGGTGAAGGACGCCAGCAAGGCGCACCAGGTGAGCTTGACGGATGACGAGTTCAAGCTCGTGTTCTCACGCTACACCAGCGAGCGGGGCGATGACCGTCTGCGCATTGCGGGCACGGCGGAGCTGAACGGCTACGACCGCCACCTGAACCAAGTGCGCTGCGAAGCCATCGTGCGGCGCGTGGAGCAGCTCTTCCCCGGCGCGGGCGACACCACCCAGGCGCAGTTCTGGAGCGGCCTGCGCCCCGCCACGCCCAGCAACGTACCGCTGATCGGCAAGACCAAAGTGGGCAACCTGTTCCTCAACACCGGCCACGGCACGCTGGGCTGGACGCACGCCTGCGGCTCTGGCAAGGCGTTGGCCGACATCGTGAGCGGCCGCGTGCCCGAGGTGGACTTTGCGTTCCAGGGCTTGCAGGGGCGCGCAGCCGGGGCGGCGCTGGTGCCGTCGCGCACAGCGGCCTGAGGCCGCGCGCGGCTGCATGCGGTTGCAGCGAGGCCACGCTGCAACCGATGCGAAAGGCTGCGCCTACTTGGCCGCGCCCGTGGCGTGCGCCACAAACTGGGCCACGGCCTGCATGTCCTTCTCGCTCATGCGCTCGGCATACGAGGGCATCACGCCGATGCCCGCCTTGAGCGCGCGCAGCACGCGACCGGCGTCGGGTTTCAGCTCATCCAGCACCGGGCCCACCTGGCCTTCGGCACCGGCGGCCTGCAGCGTGTGGCACACGGCGCAGGCGGGCTGGATTTTGGAGAACAGCTCCTTGCCGCGCGCCAGTTCGGCCGGGTCGGCGGCCGCAGCCGACGCACAGGCGCCAGCAGCCCACAGCGCCGCTGTGAGGCGGCGCGCTCGGTTGTTCCCACCCATCTCAGGCCACGGTCACGGTGACGGCGTGGTCACGCCAGCTGGCGTTGTTGTAGCCGCCCAGGTTTTCCTCGCGCTGCTCGGCCTGCACATTGCCCGCCGTGTCGGTGGCGCGGCTCGCCAGCACATGGGTGCCCGCCTCCAGGCGCATGGGCAGCGCAAACTGCCGCCAGGCGAACGGGCCCAGGTCGGGGCCGATGAGCCTGGCCGCCTGCCAGGTCTTGCCGCCATCGGCCGACACCTCCACGCCCTTGATGCCGCGCGTGCCGCCAAAGGCCACGCCATGCACCTGTACCTGGCCGGGCTTGAGTGGGCCCTTGTCGGCCAAGGGTCCGTTGATCCAGGACTTCACGCCCATCTCCCACACCGAAGGCTGGTCGGGGCTGGCCTTGCTGCCGGGCGGCGACATGCGGTAGCCGTGCGACATGATGCGTGCCTGCGACTGTGCGCTGCCGAAGGCCACACGCTTGACGTACTTGATGTTGTTCACGCCCTGGTAACCTGGCACCACCAGCCGCAGCGGGCCGCCATGCGCCAGCGACAGCGGCTCGCCATTCATCTCCCAGGCCAGCAGCGCGTCGTCCATCGCCTTCACGGGCACGGACCGCTCCACCAACACCGACAGCGGGTCCACCCCCTCGGGCAGCTTCTCGCCGCCCGTGCCGGTCAGGTAGGCCGCGCCATCGGCCAGCCCGCCCAGGGCCGCCACCACATTGCGCAGCGGGACACCACTCCAGACCACACAGCCCGCGGCGCCTACCGACCAGGGCGTGCCGCTGGGTTTGCTGGGGAAAAAGCCCCGGCCATTGCCCGAGCACTGCAGCACGGTGGCCACGGTTTCCACGCCCAGCGTCTTGAGCTCGGCCAGGGTCAGGCTGCGCGGGCTCTTGACCCCCTCGATGGAGACTGTCCACGCGTCGCGGTTGTCCAGGATGGCGGCATCGGGCGCAGGCAGGTTGTTGCGCACGTACAGCTGGTTGGACGGCGTGATGACGCTGGTGCCGAACGCGGAGCGCCGGGTTTCCAGGGTGCTGCTGCTGTGCACGATCAGCGCATCCGGCGACTTCCACCCCGCGTAAGCGGGCAGCGGCTTGGCAGCGGCCGCGGCCTGCTGGGCACGCGCACTGCCGGTCCATCCGGCCAGGCCCAGCGCGCTCAGGGCGGCGGCACTTCCGGCCAGCATGTGGCGGCGCGGCAGGGTCATCGAATCTTTCATGCAAACGTCTCCAAAGAGTGGGGGTGGACAAAACCTCTCGCCCCCGATTTCCCTGGCAAGCGCAGGGCATCGGGCCAGCCCGCATTCTGTGCGGCAGCCCCTCGCGCCGCACGTGCGGCGTCGTTAGCAGAAGTAACAAGAACAAAACATCGGAAACATTCGTACGCAGGTGCGGAGGCCGTCGGCATATTCGCGCTTTATCTTGGGGAGAGGAAAAGCGCTATGAACATCATCAAAAAACG
>DATLGV010000086.1:0-2436 GCA_035540275.1 Acidovorax sp.
TGATGAGGAAGTACACGATCGAGAATGCCGCCGCCGGGCCCAGGTCGAACTGGCCGACTGCCTTCTGCGTCAGGTACTGCGACAGGAACGTCGTGGCATTGCCGGGGCCGCCGCCGGTCAACACGAACGGCTCGGTGTAGATCATGAAGCTGTCCATGAAGCGCAGCAGCACGCCGATCATCAGCACGCCGCGCATCTTCGGCAGCTGGATGTAGCGGAACACGGCCAGGCGGCTGGCGCCGTCAATCTCGGCGGCCTGGTAGAACGCATCCGGGATCGAGCGCAGGCCGGCATACGCCAGCAGCGCCACCAGCGGCGTCCAGTGCCACACGTCCATGATCAGCACAGTGATCCACGCGTCGAACGAGTGCGACGTGTAGTTGTAATCGATGCCCATCTGGTTGAGCCAGTAGCCGGCCAGGCCGATATCGGAGCGCCCGAAGATCTGCCAGATGGTGCCCACCACGTTCCAGGGAATCAGCAGCGGCATGGCCAGCACCACCAGTGCGGCTGAAGCCTTCCAGCCCTTGGAGGGCATCGACAGCGCCAGGCCGATGCCCAGCGGAATTTCCACGGCCAGCACGCACAGCGAGAAGATCAACTGGCGCGTGAGCGCGTCCTGCAGATCGCCGTCGCGCAGGATCTGGCGGAACCAGTCCACGCCCACGAACACGTGCTGCTCGGGGCTGATGATGTCCTGCACCGAGTAGTTCACCACCGTCATCAGCGGCAGGATGGCCGAGAAGGCCACACACAGAATCACGGGCAGGATAAGGAACCAGGCTTTCTGGTTGACGGGTTTGGTGGTTGCGCTCATGCCAGCAACTCCTCATTCTTGTAAAAGCAGGTGTGCTCACCCAGCACCTGCAGCCAGGCCGTGTCACCGGCCGATGGCAGTCGCGTCTCGGGCGTGAAGCGCGCCTTGACGGTGTGCTCGCCCACCTTGGCGGTCAGCATCTGGTAGGTGCCTATGTCCTGCACCTGCACCACCGTGCCGGGCAGTGCACCGGCCTGCTGCGGCTGGGCCAGCGCCAGGTATTCGGGGCGGATGCCGACCTGCAGGGCGCCAGCGGGCAGCGTGCGGCCCACGGGGCTGGCCAGGCGGTTGCCGGCCACGGTGAGGCTACCGTCCTCGCTGTGCGCCGGCAGGAAGTTCATGCCCGGCGACCCGATGAAGTGCCCCACGAAGGTGTGCGCAGGCCGCTCGAACAAGGCGTCGGCCGAGCCGACCTGCACGGCCTTGCCGCGCGTCATCACCACCACCTGGTCGGCAAAGGTCAGTGCCTCCACCTGGTCGTGGGTCACGTAGATCAGCGTGAGCTTGAGCTCGTGGTGGATCTGCTTGAGCTTGCGGCGCAGCTGCCACTTGAGGTGCGGGTCGATCACCGTGAGCGGCTCGTCGAACAGCACGGCCGCCACGTCCGCACGCACCAGGCCCCGGCCCAGCGAGATCTTCTGCTTGGCATCGGCCGCCAGGCCTGCGGCGCGCTGGTTGAGCTGGCCGCTCATCTCCAGCATCTCGGCGATCACGCCCACGCGCTGCTTGATCTGGTCATCGGGCACCTTGCGGTTGCGCAGCGGAAAAGCCAGGTTCTCGGCCACCGTCATGGTGTCGTAGATCACGGGGAACTGGAACACCTGGGCGATGTTGCGCTCCTGCGGGCTGGCGCGCGTCACGTCGCGGCCGTCGAACAGCACCTTGCCATGCGAGGGCACGAGCAGGCCCGACATGATGTTGAGCATGGTGGTCTTGCCGCAGCCCGAGGGGCCGAGCAGCGCATAGGCACCGCCGTCCTCGAACTCCATCTTGAGCGGCAGCAGCGCGTAGTCGCTGTCCTGCTGCGGGTTGGGCTTGTACGAATGCGCCAGATCCAGGCTGATGCGGGCCATGTCAGCGCCCTCCTTGTGCGGTAGCAGGCCGGGCGGGCGCCCAGGCCAGCCGGCCATCGGCACCAAACACGTAGGCCTGGGCGGGGTCCAGGTGCAGCGTGATGGGCGTGCCCAGTTCAAAGTAATGCACGCCGGTCAGCTGCGCCACCAGGTCGCCCCAGGGCGTGGCCGCGTGCACAAAGGTGTCGGAGCCCGAAATCTCGGCCAGCTCCACCACCCCGGCCACGCTGACGTCGCCCGGGCGGGCCGCCACGCGCAGCGCGCTGGCGCGCACGCCCACCGTGAGCCCGGCCGCAGAGGCCACGCCTTGGGGCAGGGGCAGGCTCAGCTCCAAACCACCCTGCAGGCGCACCCCGGCAGGGCTGGCCGAGGCGGCGATCAGGTTCATCGGCGGGTCGCTGAAAGCACGCGCCACGCGCAGTGAATTGGGCGCGTGGAACACCTCGGCCGTGGGGCCGTACTGCAGCAGCTGGCCTTCGTCGAGCACGGCCGTGTAGCCGCCCAGCAGCAGGGCCTCGCCCGGCTCGGTGGTGGCATAGACCACGG
>DATLGV010000087.1:0-5633 GCA_035540275.1 Acidovorax sp.
GTTCAGGCTTTCTCGACGGGCAGGTTAGCCTCTTTCCACGCCCTCAGCCCGCCGGCCAGGACTTGGGCCTTTTCGTAGCCGAGTTTTTTGGCCACGGCCAGCGCGCGGTTGGCGCGCATGCCATTGGGGCACACCAGCAGCACGGGCACCGCCTTGTTCTTCACCACCTCGGGCAGGCGCGCCTCGAGCTGGTTCAGCGGCACGTTGCGGGCGCCGCCGATGTGGCCGGCGGCGAATTCCTCGGTCTCGCTCACGTCCACCACGACGGCCTTTTCGCGGTTGATGAGCTGCACCGCGCCCGAGGTGGAGAGCCCGCCCGCCGCGCTGCCCTTGACCATGGGCCAGAGCAGCAGCGCGCCCGACACGAAGGCCACGGCGAGCAGCATCCAGTTGTTGATTACGAAATCCATGGTCCGTCCGTCCGTTCGTTTCTCGTTTCGAATGCGCCCCCTCGGCGCAAAGGCGAGATTCTAGAATCGTCGTTTTTGCCCGGCTGACCCACCGCATGCACAAGCTCGTCCTGATCCGCCACGGCGAATCGACCTGGAACCTGGAAAACCGCTTCACGGGCTGGACCGACGTCCCGCTCACCCCCACCGGCATCGAGCAGGCCAAGACCGCCGGCCGCCTGCTGCGCCAGGAGGGCTACGAATTCGACGTCTGCCACACCAGCGTGCTCAAGCGCGCCATCCACACCCTGTGGCATTGCCTGGACGAGATGGACCGCCAGTGGCTGCCGGTCGTGAAGAGCTGGCGCCTGAACGAGCGCCACTACGGCGCCCTGCAGGGGCTGAACAAGGCCGAGACCGCCAAGAAGTTCGGCGACGAGCAGGTGCTGGTCTGGCGCCGCAGCTACGACATCCCGCCGCCGGCGCTGGAGCCGGGCGATCCGCGCAGCGAACGCGGCGACCCGCGCTACGCCCGCCTGGCCCCCGGCGAGGTGCCGCTGACCGAGTGCCTGAAGGACACCGTGGCCCGCGTGCTGCCGTTCTGGAACGAGGCCATGGCGCCCGCCATCCGTTCGGGCAAGCGGGTGGTGGTGGCTGCGCATGGCAACTCCATCCGCGCGCTGGTGAAGTACCTGGACGACATCTCCGAGACCGACATCGTGGGCCTGAACATTCCCAACGGGATTCCACTGGTATACGAGCTTGACGCCGACCTCAAGCCCATCCGTCACTACTATCTGGGCGATGCCGAGGCGGCCGCCAAGGCTGCAGCCGCGGTGGCGTCGCAGGGCAAAGCGTAAATCGCAGGTAAAGAGCGGGGAAAACCCCGCTTATCCCCGCCAAAGTGAGCGTCCATGCGGAACTGCGGCGGGTTTGACCCTTCCAAGGTGTATATTGGTTTCGAAGCGGTAAAAGGTGTTGTATGGGCCACAAACTCAAGATTGCAGGATGGGTATCGGTAGGTGTGGTGGCGGGTGCGCTCACCACGGTGTCACTGCAAACGGTGGCGCGTGGCGCCATGACACCGTTGCCGCTTGAGGAAATCCAGCAACTGTCTGCCGTGTTCGGCCTGGTCAAGACCGATTACGTCGAGCCGGTCGATGACAAGAAGCTCATCACGGATGCCATCTCCGGCATGGTTTCCAGCCTGGACCCGCACTCCCAGTATTTCGACAAGAAGTCCTTCAAGGAATTTCGTGAAGGCACCTCGGGCCGCTTCGTGGGCGTGGGCATCGAGATCACGCAGGAAGATGGCCTGATCAAGATCGTGTCGCCCATCGAAGGCTCGCCCGCCTTCCGTGCCGGCCTCAAGACCAACGACCTGATCACCAAGATCGACGAAACCGCCGTCAAGGGCCTAGCGCTCAATGACGCCGTCAAGCGCATGCGCGGCGAGCCCAGCACCAAGGTCACTCTCACCATCTTCCGCAAGGACGAAAACCGCACCTTCCCCGTCACCATCACGCGCGAAGAGATCAAGACCCAGTCCGTCAAGGGCAAGGTGATCGAGCCCGGCTACGCCTGGATCCGTCTGTCGCAGTTCCAGGAACGCACGGTGGACGACTTTGTGCGCAAGGTGGAAGAGGTCTACAAGCAGGAGCCCAACCTCAAGGGCCTGGTGCTGGACCTGCGCAACGACCCGGGCGGCCTGCTGGACGCAGCCGTGGCGATCTCTGCGGCCTTCCTGCCCGAGAACGTGACGGTGGTGACCACCAATGGCCAGCTGGCCGACAGCAAGGCCACCTACAAGGCCGCACCCGACTACTACCAGCGCCGGGGCGGTGGTGATCCGCTCAAACGCCTGCCCGCCTCCCTCAAGGCGGTGCCGCTGGTGGTGCTGGTGAACGAAGGCTCGGCCTCCGCCAGCGAGATCGTGGCTGGCGCGCTGCAGGACCACAAGCGCGCCACCATCATGGGCAGCCAGACCTTTGGCAAGGGCTCGGTGCAGACCGTGCGTCCGCTGGGCCCTGACACGGGCATCAAGCTGACCACGGCCCGTTACTACACCCCCAGCGGCAAGTCGATCCAGGCCAAGGGCATCGTGCCCGACGTGATGATCGATGAGTCGGAAGAAGGCAACATCTTTGCCGCCCTGCGCATGCGGGAGGCCGATCTGGACAAGCACCTGAACAGCGGCCAGGGCGAAGAGAAGAGGGACGAAGCCCGTGAGAAGGCCCGCGAGGAAGCCCGCAAGCGCATGGAAGACGAGGCCAAGAAGCCCGCGGCCGACCGCAAGGTGCCCGAGTTCGGCTCGGACAAGGACTTCCAGCTGGTGCAGGCCCTCAACCAGCTCAAGGGCCGTCCGGTGCTGGTCAGCAAGACGCTGACCGAGCGCAAGGAAGAAAAGAAAGAGAATTGAGCCTTTCGCGCTCCGGTCCCGGGCTGGATTCCGCGAGGAATCCAGCCTTTTTCATATCCGCCTGTTTCCACCGCTGTTTTATGGGCCGTTGCGGGCCAGCCTCCCATGACCGATGACCAGCTCCTGCGCTATTCCCGCCACATCCTGCTCGACGAGATGGGCATTGAAGGGCAGGAGCGCGTGCTCGCGGCACATGCCCTCATCATCGGCGCAGGGGGCCTGGGGTCGCCCGCCGCGCTGTATCTGGCGTCCGCCGGCGTGGGCCATATCACGCTGGTCGATGACGATGTGGTGGACCTGACCAACCTGCAGCGCCAGATCGCGCATACCACGGCACGGGTGGGCAGCCCCAAGGTCACGTCGGCGGCTGAGGCCATGGCCGCCATCAATCCCGAAGTGCGTGTGACGGCGCTGAAAACCCGGGTGGACGCGGCCGCGCTGGACTCGCTGGTGCGGGACGCCACGGTGGTGCTCGACTGCAGCGACAACTACGCCACCCGCCAGGCCGTCAATGCCGCCTGCGTGCGCCACACCCGGCCGCTGGTGGCGGGCGCAGTCATCCGGTTTGATGGCCAGATCACGGTGGTGGACCCGCGCGATGCGCAGTCGCCTTGCTATGCCTGCATCTTTGCGCCCGATGCGGAGTTTGAAGAGGTGCGCTGCTCCACGATGGGTGTGTTCGCGCCGCTGGTGGGTGTGGTGGGCGCCATGCAGGCGGCCGAGGCGCTCAAGCTCATGGCGGGTGTGGGGCAATCGCTGGCGGGGCGGTTGCTGATGCTCGATGGCCGGTCCATGGAGTGGAGCACCCTGCGCGTGCAGCGCCATACCGGCTGCGCGGTGTGCGGGGAGCGGTAGGATTTTTCCTACGCGGCCAGCGTGTGGCGGCTGGCAGAATCCGGCCCATGCAGGCCTTAAATTCAAGGCCATGACAGCATCCCCGCACTGTCCGCACATTGGACCCGCTCGTGAAACTGCGCACCTACATCGTTGAAGACAACGCGACCATCCGCGAGAACCTCATCGGAACTCTGGAGGAGCTGGCGTCTGTGGAAGCCGTAGGGGTGGCCGAAACCGAAGAGGAGGGCACGAACTGGTTGTCCGCGCATCCCGAGGAATGGGACTTGGCCATTGTGGATCTGTTCTTGCGCCAGGGCAGCGGACTGGGCGTGCTGGCTGCCTGCCGCACGCGGCGGCCCGGGCAAAAAATGGTGGTGCTGAGCAATTACGCCACGCCGGATGTGCGCATGCGCTGTGCGCAGCTCGGGGTGGATGCGGTGTTCGACAAATCCAACGAAATCGACGCGCTGGTGGACTATTGCGTACAGCACGGCAGCCCCTCCCACGGGATGGAGACCGGTAGCAGCGGCGGTGCCTCAGCCACTTCATCAGGCGCTCCCCAGTGACGTTCCCCGCCGTTGCTGCGGGTACGCGCGGCAGTCGGGGGTTCTCTTTTTTCCCGTGCAAGCGTTGCAGCCAGGCCTGCCCGGGCCCGGCAACGCCAGGCGCAGGCAGGGTCCGCAATGTCAGTCGATCAGGCGATTCTTGAGCGCGTAGTAGGTCAGGTCGCTGTTGGACGACAGGCTCATTTTTTCCATCAGGCGCGTGCGGTAGGTGCTGACTGTCTTCACGCTCAGCGACAACGACTTGGCGATATCGCCCGCCGTCTCTCCCTTGGCCAGCTTGAGAAACACTTGAAACTCACGCTCCGACAACTGCTCGTGCGGCGGTGCGTCGTCCTTGCGGTTGAGTTGCTGCGCCAGCAGTTCGGCCACGGCAGGCGTGAGGTAGCGGCGGCCCAGCGCAATGGTGCGAATGGCCTCCACGATCTCCGAGGGCTCGCATTCCTTGTTCAGGTAACCGCTTGCGCCCTGGCGGATGAGGTTGATCGCATAGTGTTCTTCGGGGTAGCCGCTCAGGATCAGGATGCCCATGTCGGGCGCCTTGGCGCGCAGCATGGCCAGGGCATCGAGCCCGCTTTGGCCCGGCATCGACAGGTCCATCAGCAGCACGTCGATCTCCTTGTTGCGCACCAGATCAATGGCCTCGCGGCCATTGGCGGCCTCACCTTCCACCCGCAGATCCACGTACTCGGCCAGGAACTGCTTGAGTCCGGAACGAACAATTGCATGGTCATCCACAATGCCGATCTTGATCATTGATGCTTCTTTCGATGCGGCTGCCCAGGGACTGCCGGTGTGTGTTGAAGTCCAGAGGCCCCATCGCGCAACTGCACGGCAGGGGCGCCAAAACGGTAGTCGGTCATTATCCAGAATATGCGTATGAATCTCCAAGAAAACACCCGGCGCTGGTTACCAAAAGTCCGCCAGATGGCCTTGAGCCTGCCCATGGCGCTGCTGGCGGCCATGGTGCTCGTAGGCATCAATGAAACCGGGCACATGCGATCGCAGGACGCGGTGGAGCAACTGGCCCAGGGGCTCACCACCCGCGCTGATGTGAACAAGCTGCTGCAAAGCATGCTGGATGCCGAGACCGGCCAGCGGGGCTATCTGCTCACCGGCAACGAGACTTACCTGGAGCCCTACGACAAGGCCGTGGCGACCGTGCAGACCAACCTTGATCGCCTGCGCACCCAGTTCATGGCCTCGCCCAACGACATGCAGGAGTTCGCCTTGCTGTCGCGGCAGATCTCGCGCAAGCTCGCCGAGATGGAGCTGAGCCTGCGCCTGCGCCGCCAGGGCAACGAAGACGCCTGGAAGTTCATCCTGAACACCGACGTGGGCAAGGAGCACATGGAGGCGATCCGGCAGCACGCGCAGGCGCTCATCGCCCGCAGCGACCAGCGCCTGCAGCAGGGCCGCGAGCAG
>DATLGV010000088.1:0-6490 GCA_035540275.1 Acidovorax sp.
CGGCACCGTGGTGCAGGTGGCCGCTGCGCCGGGCGGCGGGTTTGACACCATCGTGTCGCTGCAGATCAGTGCCGCCCAAGAGGGCGCACTGCAGGTGGGCGCAGCAGACGGCGTGGCGCTGTCGTTGTTGCCCCTGCCCTACCCGCTGCTGGACGATATTTGAGCCAAATCGGGCGAAGGCGCCAGTCCAACATGCCCGAAAAGCTCTCCTTTTGATAGCAAACCCTCAGAGCTTGCGGGCCATGGCGATGTGCGCAATGCCCGCCTCTTCGTACGGCTCGCCCACCACCGCGAACCCCGCCCGGCGGTAAAAGCCCTCGGCGCTGCGCTGGGCGTGCAGTTGCACCTCGGTGTCGCCCCGGGCACGCGCAGCGTCCACCAGCGCATCCAGCAACTGGCGACCCCACTGTGCGCCGCGGACCGACCGGTCCACCGCCATGCGGCCGATGCGGCCCACGCCGGGCGCGTGCTGCAGCAGGCGGCCTGCGGCAATGGGCATGCCCAGCCGGTTGTAGAGCACGGCGTGGCGGGCCGAGATGTCATGCCTATCGGCCTCGACCTCGGCCGGAATGCCCTGCTCGTGCACAAACACGGCGGTGCGCACGCGGCCGGCATCGCGGCCCAGGGTGTTCCAGTCGCCGGTGCGCACCTCAGCCATCTCGGCGCCCGCTTCAAAGCCTTCGAAGATGGCGCGCAGTGCGGGCGGCACGGGGCGGGAGGTCTGCGTGGCCGGGTCGGCAAACACATAGACCAGCTCGGCAGAGATCAGCAGCCGGTCGCCGCAGAAAATGCCCGCCGTGAACAGGCACGACGAATTGCCGATGCGCGCGCACTTCAGGCCCACATCCAGCGTGTCATCGAGCCGCGCCGAGGCGTGGTACTCCACCGTGGCCTTCTTCACATACATCTCGCCGCCCAGGGCCAGCATGCTGGGCTCGTACGGCAGTGCCAGCGCGCGCCAGTACTCGGACATGGCGGTATCCACGTACATGAGGTAGTGCGCGTTGAACACGATCTTTTGCATGTCCACCTCAGCCCAGCGCACGCGCAGGCGGTGGAAACAACGGAAATCACTGCGTTGCATGGGTTCGTTTACTCCCGGTGAAAAGCCAAGCGCAGCGCACGGGCTGCGTCGGCATGGGCCTTGCGCGCCTCGGGGATGGCGCGGCCCATCTTGATGAATTCGTGGGTCACGCCGCGGTAGATGTCCAGGTCCACCGCCACGCCCGCCAGGCGCAGCTTGTCGGCATAGTCAACACCCTCGTCCACCAGCGGGTCGCATTCGGCCAGGCCCATCCAGGCGGGCGCCACGCCCTCCACGTCCGGCGCCAGCAGCGGGGCAAAGCGCCAGTCCTCGCGCTCCTCGCGCGTGGTCACGTAGTGGCCAAAGAACCAGCTGATGGCGGGCTCTTCCAGCACCAGGCCGCGTGCAAAGGTGGCGTGCGAAGGCGTGTCCTGGTGGGCTGCGCAGCCGGGGTAGATCAGCAGCTGCAGCGCCAGCGGCAGGCCTGCATCGCGCGCCAGGATGGCGTTGACGGCGGCCAGCGTACCGCCTGCGCTGTCGCCGCCCACGGCCAGGCGCTGCGGGTCTGCGCCCAGGCGCTCGGCGTTGGCAGCCAGCCACTGCAGCGCATCCCACGCATCGTTGCTGGCCGTGGGAAAGCGGTGCTCCGGCGCCAGCCGGTAATCGAGCGACACCACCATGCAACGGCCCAAGCGCGCCAGTTCGCGGCACAGGATGTCGTGCGTGGCAATGCTGCCGATGGTGAAGCCGCCGCCATGCGTGTACAGCAGCAGGGGCAGGCCTGCATCGGTGCTGGGCGCGTACAGCCGTGCGGGCAGCGGGGCGCCATCGCGGGCGGGGATCTGCAGGTCTTCCACCCGCGCCAGCGCGGCCTTGGGCACCTCCAGCACACCGGCACCTGCCTGGTAGGCGATGCGTGCCTCTTGCGGCGTGCGCGTGTGCAGCGGCGGGTGCCCGGCGCGGGCCATGCGTTCAAGCACGCTGCGCATCTGCGGGGTCAGGCGGGTGTGGTGGATATGCAGGTCGGTCAACGGTCAGGGTCTCGGCAAAAAAAGAAATCGACCGGTATTGTGGCGGGCCGGTCAGGGGCCGGGCTTGCCGCGTGCGCAGGCGCCGTCGGCGTCCCAAAGGCTCCCGGTGCTGGCGGCCGGTGCATTACTCGGGCGCCGGGCCTTGGCGCTTGTCGCAAAGGCGACGACCCACAGGGCCTCCATCAGGGTTTGCTTCGTATGCATGGGTGCCCCCTCCTTATACAGTGGCTGCTGAACATGTGCGCAGCGGCCCCGCTGCGCTATCGTAATCGCTGGCACTTTTTTCACACATCCTGTTGCACCATGGCTTTCATCTACTACGTCACCCAGATCCAGTTTGAATTCGGCGCCGTCCAGCTGCTCAAGCAGGAATGCGAGCGCGTGGGCATCACGCGCCCGCTGATCGTGACGGACCCCGGCGTGAAAGCCGCAGGCATTCTGCAAAAGGCGCTGGATGCCCTGCCCGGCATGACCGTCGCAGTGTTTGACCAGACCCCTTCGAATCCGACCGAAGCCGCCGTGCGTGCGGCCGTCGATATCTACAAGGCCCAGGGTTGCGACGGCCTGATCGCCGTGGGTGGCGGCTCGGCCATCGACTGTGCCAAGGGCATCGCCATTGCGGCCACGCACCAGGGGCCGCTCACCCACTACGCCACCATCGAGGGCGGCTCTCCCCGCATCACCGACCGCGCCGCGCCGCTGATTGCCGTGCCCACCACCAGCGGCACGGGCAGCGAGGTGGCGCGCGGCGCCATCATCATCGTGGACGACCACCGCAAGCTCGGCTTTCACTCGTGGAACCTGGTGCCCAAGACCGCCATCTGCGACCCCGAGCTGACGCTGGGCCTGCCGCCCATGCTCACCGCCGCCACCGGCATGGATGCGATTGCACACTGCATGGAAACCTTCATGTCCGTCGCGTTCAATCCGCCCGCCGACGGCATCGCGCTGGATGGCCTGACGCGCGGCTGGGCGAACATCGAGCAGGCCACCCAGAACGGCAGCGACCGCGACGCGCGCCTGCACATGATGAGCGCCAGCATGCAGGGCGCCATGGCCTTTCAGAAAGGCCTGGGCGCCGTGCACTCGCTCAGCCACAGCCTGGGCGGCGTGAACCCGCGCCTGCACCACGGCACGCTCAATGCCATGTTCCTGCCCGCCGTGGTGCGCTTCAACGCACAGGCCGAATCGGTGCGCAAGGACAAGCGCCTGGAGCGCATGGCCCACGCCATGGGCCTGGCCTCGGCCGGAGACATCCCCGAAGCCATCCGCGACATGAACGCCCGCCTGGGCCTGCCCACCGGCCTGGCGGCCATGGGCGTGACCGAAAGCATGTTCGACGACATCATCAAGGGCGCAATGGCCGACCATTGCCACAAGACCAACCCGCGCATTGCCACGCCCGAGGAATACCGCGACATGTTGGCCCAGTCGCTCTGAACCACCGCCCGGTTGGCGCCACACACTGCGCCTGCAAGCAACCCTGCGCAGTCAGCGGGGTGTGTTGCCACGCCCTGCGGGGGGCAGAGCCGCTGCGGGCCGCACCAGGCAAGCTCGCACCGCAGCGAAGCCGAAGGTACGGCAGTGGGCCCAACAGGCACGCCCGGCCTGACGGTCTACAGCGGATGCACCGCCCCCATGTCGGGCCGTTCCAGCCACTCGCGCCACTCGTCCACCAGCTGCTGGCTGGCACGCGTGGCCGCCAGCCATGCCTGGGCACGGGCGCGGCTGTCGGTGCCATAGTGGGTGAAGTCGTTGCGGTCGGGCAGTTTGGCGTTGGGCAATCGGCGCACCCAGTCGGGGTTGGGCGAGAGCACCACCATGTTGTCGAGGGCCGACGTGGCCTTGTGGCGCCACTTCAGCCCCTTGTCCAGCCAGCCCGGCACCACGCGGTGCTGGAAGTGGGGGTAGAGAACGATGGGGCCGGGTGCAACGGGGCGCGGGCCGACCGCCTCGGATTTGGAGTTTTCTCCGCGTCCAGCGCTTGCGGGCAAAGCGCTGGCAGCCGTCAACCTTGAAGAATCTTGCGCATGCTGGCTGTATGCCAGGTGCAGGTGGTAGTCGGTGATGCCTCCATCCCAATAGGCACCAGGCGGTGCGCCCGGGATGTTGTGCACGGCCTGCAGCACAAAAGGAATGGAGCAGCTGGCCTGCAGTGCCTGCATGAAGTTGCCGGGGGTCAGGCCCACCTGGCGGGTACGGTAGTCGGTGGTGGCGAAGGGCAGCGGCGCGCAGCGGCTGGCGCTGGTCGGTGCAGCCGTATCAGGCGATGAAAACACCACGCGCTCCAGCCAGGCGCCCATGGCCTTGCGGTGCACCGTATTGGTCAAAAACGCACCCAGGTAACCCAGCGGCGTGGCCAGCGCGTGCTCGCGCCGCAGCACATGCCGCCCGCGCGACGTGACGATGTGCAAACGATAGCGCGGGTGGCTCAGCACTTCCTGCACGCGGCCGCCGTAGAAGGCATCCAGGTTCTGGCCAAACCGCTCGCTCACATGGGCTGCCGTGGGGCGCTTCTTGCCGGGCGGCAGTTCGTAGTCCTGGTGGATGTAGTCGTGCTCCAGCCGTTCGAAAGCCGTCACTGATTGCTGCAGACAGGCCGTGGCCATGCGCCAGGCGCCGATGGAGGCGCCAACCAGGTGCACCGGCTGATCGGAGCGCGGCAGCCAGTCCCCAAAGATGAACCGGTCCATCGGCCCCAGGATCAAGCCCTTGGGCCCGCCGGCAGCCGCCGGAATCACGCCCACGTCGGCGGGCTGCAGGCCTTGTTGTTCCAGGTGCTGGCGGGCGCGGGGGCCGGCGTGGATGCGCAATGCTTTCATGGCGCCGATTGTCGCAAAGCGGCTGCGGCGGCACGGTCAACCCTTGGACACCAGCCGACAGCGCCCCCACCATGGCGACCGCCCACACCCGGCGCAAGGGCCGCTAAACGATGAGATCCGCCGTCGCATCCGGCCGGGCCGTCCAGTCAATGGGGTCTTGCTGCAGCACCATGTCAATGTCGAGCCCCAGGGCCAGCCCCACTTCGCCGGGAAAGGACACTGCCAGCTCCTTTTCGCTCAGTTCGGCCTCGCGGGCGCGGGCGCGCCAGGCGGCCAGATGGATGACGCCCGCCAAGGGTTCATAGACCGTGTTGTCAAACGGGGCGTGCTGGTGCTGCAGAGCATCGATCACCACCTCGGGCAGTTGCCAGCGGCGCGCACAGTCTGCCGTGACCTGGCCGTAGCTGTAGCCAAAGACGCGCTGCTCGATCTTGTCGCGGCGCAGGTCAAACGGGGCCACCAGGGTGTTGACTGACTGGGCTTTCTCGGGGTCGGCCAGATGGATCACCAGCTCGCCCAGGGCATGCAGCAAGCCGGCGGTATAGGCCGCGATCTGGTTGTGGTGGACGATGCCAGCGAGCGAGCGCGCGAGTTTGGCGGTGTTGAGGCTGTAGCGCCAGAACTGCTGCATGTTCACCCCGGGCACCGAGCGCGACGTGGTGCCCAGCGGCGCCGAGGTGACCAGCGTGCGCAGCTGCGCGGTGCCCAGCAGCGCCAGCGCCTCGGGGATGCCCGCAATCTGGCCGGGCAGCTGAAAAGTGGGGGAATTGGCCAGCTCGAGCAGGCGCGCGGCCAGGGCCGGGTCGGTGCCGAAAAGCTGGTTCAGGCGCCGCATGCTGGGCTCAGGATGGGCCAGCTCGCTCATCAGCAGCGCCACGGCGCGCGGAAGGCTGGGCAGCGCCACAGGTTGGGCCAGCAGTGCGTTCAACTCCATGGGGTACGGCGCCAGTGGTTGGTTCGGGTGCTGGCGATTATGGGCCCCTGCAAGGCCAAAACACCACCGGCGGCACAGCGGGCTGCGTCAGCGGCCTTTGGCCTGTTGCAACTTCGCAAATGCCGACGCCATGGCCGACTGCTGCGCAGGCTCAGGCCCGCGGCGCTGGTGTTGTGCATAGCCACGGCCTGCGCCCTCAAAGCGGTTGTCGCGGGGTGCGCCCCGGTCACCGCCCTGGCGCGGCGGCGCGGCGTCCAGCTTCATCGACAGGCCGATGCGCTTGCGCTCCACGTCCACCTCCATGACCTTCACCTTGACGATATCGCCCGTCTTGACCACCTCGCGCGCGTCGTTCACGAACTTGTGCGCCAGCTGGCTCACGTGCACCAGGCCGTCCTGGTGAACGCCCAGGTCCACAAACGCGCCGAACTGGGCCACGTTGCTCACCGTGCCCTCCAGGATCATGCCTTCCTTGAGGTCCTTGATGTCTTCCACGCCGTCGTTGAAGCGGGCCACCTTGAAGTCGGGGCGCGGGTCGCGGCCGGGCTTCTCCAGCTCGGCCAGGATGTCCTTGACGGTGATCACGCCAAACTTCTCGTTGGCAAACAGCTCGGGCTTCAGGGTCTTGAGCATGTCGGCGCGACCCATGATCTCGGCCACCGGCTTGCCGGTTTTTTCC
>DATLGV010000089.1:0-1961 GCA_035540275.1 Acidovorax sp.
GGGACGTGACCGCAGAGAGGGCTCGGGCCATTGGCCGCGTGCCCAGCTCCAGCACGTCCACCGCGATGCCGCGTGCGGCTGCGACGGCCGCGAACTCCAGGCCGATGAAGCCCGCGCCAATGACCACTGCGCGCTTCGCGCTGCCCAGGCGCTGTGACAGCCCGTCGGCATCTGCCAGGTTGCGCAAGCCGAATACGCCGCCGAGCTCGATGCCCGCGACCGCCGGCACACGGTTGCGCGCGCCGGTTGCCAGCACCAGGTGCTCGTAGGCGAGTCTTTCGCCGCTGGCGAGGACAAGCTCGCGGCGTTCCCGGTCGATGGCAGTGGCACTGCCCTGTATGCGCGTGATGCGGTGCTCGTCAAAGTACTCGGGGGGGCGAAAGCGTAGCGCCGCCACGCCAACCTTTCCTAGCAGATAGGCCTTGGACAGTGGTGGACGCTGGTAGGGAACGCCAGGTTCGTCGCCAATGAGGGTGATCGCGCCTTCAAATCCCTCCTGCCGCAGCGATGCTGCAACCTGATAGCCGGCTTGGCCGGCACCGACGATGACAATGGAATTGTGGGACATAGAGTTCTGCTTCAAAGAGTTTGGTCAGGGGCGGTCTTGCGCTCGAAGATCGGATAACGGCCCAACGAGAGCAACGCGAGGCCACCAAAGAGAAACATGGGCCCGCAGACCCACAACGTCGCCTGGTACGAGCCGGTGCTCCGGTAGAGTTGCCCGAAGAGCCATGGGGCCAGCGTGGAAGCCAGCGTGATCAGCCCGAGGTGGATGCCGAACAGGCGGCCGTAGTCGCGCATGCCGAAATACCGCGAGACGAGAAAGGCCGCCAGGTCGAACTCGGCACCCGCGCCGATGCCCACCAGCATGACACCCAGCACGAGCCAGCCGGTATCGTTCGCGCCGCTGATACCCAGGAGCAGGCACCCCAGGGCCGGCAGCCCCAGGGCGACGGCGGCCACGCCAGGCGCCCAGAGGCGGTCCACCAGGTAGCCCACGACGACCCGCCCCAATATCAGCGACAAGCCAAAGCTGCCGAAGATGCGCGCTGCATCCCCTGCCTCCAGGCCTTTGTCGCGCAACAGGGGGACACCATTCGTGACCAGCGTCACCACGCAGGCCACGACCATGGACAAGGCGATGTTCAGAAGCCAGAAGCGGGGATTGCGCAGGCCTTCGCGCAGCGAGGCACCCGTGATCACGGCACCTGCTGACGATGCTGACTCGCTGTGCTTGCGGGCCGGGGCGCGGGCAGGCTCTTTCATCCAGGCCAGCACCAGGGGCAGCACCAGGATCATTGGCAGGGCCGCCAGAAGCCAGAAGGCCGCCTGCCAGTTCCATTGCGAGATCACGGCGCTCACCGCCGAGGGAATGAGCATGGCGGCCAGACCGGTGCCGGAAAGAACCAGCGCGAGAGCCAGGCCGCGGTTGCGCTCGAACCACAGGTTCACCAGATGGGTCCAGGTGACGTGCATGGTGCCCATGCTGGCCATGGACATCAGGAAAAAGCCCAGGTAGAGCGTCACGATCGAAGGCCCCAAGCGCGTCATGGCGATGAAGGCCAGGGAAAGCATGCACAGCGAGATCACCGTGACGCGCTTCATGCCAAAGCGCAGATTGAGCCAGCCCACGATCTGGGATGCGACCACCGATCCCAGAAACATGAAGCTCACTGCCGACTGAAGATCCGCGCGGGCCCAGTCAAAGGTCTGCTGCAGCGGAACCATCATCGCGCCGTAGGCATACAGCATGGATGAGTTGGAGTTGATCGCCAGTCCCAGCGTGGCCAGAATCACGATGCGCCACGCGCTCTTGAACTCGGTCAGATCGATGCCCAGGCCATGCGCGGTATGTGAAGAGGTGGGGAGAGGTTGTGTCATAGGGTGCCGGCAAAGGGGAAGGGAAGGGCAGGTAGGGCCAGGGCCGGTTCACTCGCGCACGAGCAGAAGCGAGCCGGCCA
>DATLGV010000090.1:0-2512 GCA_035540275.1 Acidovorax sp.
GTTCAGTAGCCTGCGGGCCGGGTGGGGGCGGCGTCTGCCGCGCTGCGGTAGCGTGCCAGCAGCTCCTGTGCAGCGCTCACCAGCAGCATGGTGTCCACGCCCACGGCCACAAACAGCGCCCCGGCCGCCAGCCATTGGCGCGCCTGCGATTCGGTGGTGGCCAGGATGCCCGGCGCCTTGCCTGCACGCAGGATGCGCGCAATGCCGTCGTGGATGGCGGCTTGCACATCCGGGTGCCCCGGATTGCCGGGGTGGCCCATCGAGGCCGACAGGTCGGCCGGGCCGATGAACACACCGTCCACACCGGGGGTGGCGGCAATCGCGTCGAGGTTGGCCATGGCCTCCACCGTCTCAGCCTGCACCAGCAGGCAGATCTGCTGGTTGGCCTCGTGCACGTACTGCGGGTACGCCTGCCAGCGCGATGAGCGGGCCAGCGCGCTGCCCATGCCGCGCACGCCTTCGGGCGCGTAGCGCGTGGCGCGCACCAGTTGCTGGGCCTGCTCGGGCGTATCGACCATGGGCACCAGCAGGGTCTGCGCGCCGATGTCCAGGTACTGCTTGATCAGTGCCGTGTCACCCACCGGCACCCGGGCGATGGGGTGGGGCGCCTGCGCGCCGGGGGGAAGGGCGCTGGTGGCGCTGGCGATGGCCTGCAGCTGTTGCAGGATGGAGCGCAGGTCGTTGGGCGCGTGCTCGCCATCGACCAGCAGCCAGTCGTAGCCGGTGCCCGCAAGAATCTCTGCGCTGTAGGCGTTGGCCAGCCCGAGCCAGAGGCCGATTTGCGCCTGGCTTTGCGCCATGGCCTGTTTGAAGCGGTTGGTGGGTGTCTGCAATGTCAACTCCGTGCGGTGCCAAGCCCGCCATCGTACGGGCTGTTGTCTTGGTGTGCGGGGCGGGTCGCTATAGTCGGCTGCCCCTGCTTTTGCGTTCGCCCACCGACACCTGCCATGGCCAAAGAAAAAACCACGTTCACCTGCACCGAATGCGGCGGCACCAGCCCGCGCTGGCTGGGCAAATGCCCGTCCTGCGGCGCCTGGAACACGCTGATCGAGCAGGTGGCCGAGGCCGGGCCGGGCAAGAACCGCCTGAGCGCGCCGCAAGGCTACGCGGGCCTGGCCAACGCGCAACCCGTCCTTCCGCTGGCGGCCATCGAGGCCCAGGACGTGGCCCGCACCCCCAGTGGTATCGACGAGCTGGACCGCGTGCTGGGCGGCGGTATTGTGGAAGGCGGCGTGGTGCTCATCGGGGGGGACCCTGGCATTGGCAAATCGACCCTGCTGTTGCAGGCCATGGACGCGCTGCAGCGCGCGGGCCTGCCCACGTTGTATGTGACGGGCGAGGAAAGCGGCGCGCAGGTGGCGCTGCGCTCTCGCCGCCTGGGCATCGAGGGCAGCCAGGTGCAGTTGTTGGCCGAGATCCAGCTCGAAAAGATCCTGGCGACGGTGGACGCCACGCAACCGGCCGTGGTCGTCATCGACTCCATCCAGACCACCTACTCCGACCAGCTCACCAGCGCGCCGGGCTCGGTCGCCCAAGTGCGCGAATGTGCAGCGCACCTTACGCGCATGGCCAAGGGCACGGGCATCGCCGTGATCCTGGTGGGCCATGTGACCAAGGAGGGCGCGCTGGCCGGCCCGCGCGTGCTGGAACACATGGTGGACACGGTGCTGTACTTCGAAGGCGACACCCACAGCCAGTTCCGCCTGGTGCGCGCCATCAAGAACCGCTTTGGTGCCGTCAACGAGATCGGCGTGTTCGCCATGACCGAAAAGGGCCTCAAGGGCGTGAGCAACCCGAGCGCCATCTTTCTGAGCCAGCATTCCGAGCCCGTGCCCGGCAGCTGCGTGATGGTGACGCTGGAGGGCACGCGCCCCCTGCTGGTCGAGATCCAGGCCCTGGTGGACACCGGCGGTCCCAGCCCCCGGCGCCTGTCGGTGGGCCTGGACAAGGACCGTTTGGCCATGCTGCTGGCCGTGCTGCATCGCCACGCGGGCGTGGCCTGCATGGACCAGGACGTGTTTGTGAACGCGGTGGGCGGTGTGCGCATCAGCGAGCCTGCGGCCGATTTGGCGGTGATGTTGTCCATCACCTCCAGCCTGCGCGGCAAGGCGCTGCCCAGGGGCTTCCTGGCGTTTGGCGAGGTCGGCCTGGCGGGCGAGGTGCGGCCCGCGCCGCGCGGCCAGGAGCGCCTGAAAGAGGCCGCCAAGCTGGGCTTCAGCGTGGCCGTGGTGCCCAAGGCCAACGCGCCCAAGAAGCCCATCGAAGGCCTGACCATCCATGCCGTGGAACGGGTGGAAGAGGCCATGGACGTGGTCCGGGGCTTGTAAAACCCCTCTACGCAATGCCCACAGCGCCAGGGGTGCGGCGCCGTATGACAATCGGGCCCATGAATTTGCGCAACATTCTGGTGCCCCTGGGGGCGGTGGCCCTGATCGGCTTTGGCTTTTCTGCCTATGGCTGGGCGGGCGTGGCGGCGGTCGTGGGCGGGCTGGTCATGTGGGCGCTGCTGCAC
>DATLGV010000091.1:0-1668 GCA_035540275.1 Acidovorax sp.
TTGCAGCAGGGCGTGGGGGGTATGGGCGTTCATGGCAGCCACTGTAGCGAGGCTGGCCCCAAATGAGTTGCCGTTTTGCCTTTTGCGCCACACCATCATGGCACTTTATGCCGCCAAAGCCATAAACTGTGGCATATGAAACTGGACACCCTCGATTTGCGCATTCTGGCCGAGCTGCAGGCCGACGGCTCTCTGTCCAACGTAGAGCTGGCGCGGCGCGTACACCTGTCGCCCTCGCCCTGCCTGGCACGGGTGAAAGCGCTGGAGGCGGCGGGCGTCATCAGCCGCTATGTGGCGCTGGCCAATGCCGCGGCGCTGGGGCTGGGGCTGAATGTATTCATCAGCATCAGCCTCAAGACCCAGAGCAAGGAGGCCCTGGCCGACTTTGAACGCCGCATTGCCGAGCACGACGAGGTGATGGAGTGCTACCTGATGAGCGGCGACAGCGACTACCTGATTCGCGTGGCACTGGCCGACATCGGGGCGCTGGAGCGGTTCATTCTGGAGCAGCTGTCGCCCATTCCGGGCGTAGAGAAGATCCGGTCGAGCTTTGCGCTCAAGCAGGTGCGCTACAAGACCGCCCTGCCCTTGCCCAGCGACTGATCGCGCTCCCTGCGGCGATCATCGCGGCGACCCCTATTTACGCGCCACGTCGCTCGTCGCCACGCGCTTGCGCAACTCGCGGATCAGCGCCTTGGCCCGTGCCTGGTTGGCAGGGCCCATGCGCAGCAGGATCTTCTGGCCGCTGGGCAGCGCTTCCAGCGCGGGGTCCACAAACTCGTAGCGCACCCAGGGGCGCGGGTTGGGCACGTCGGTATTCACGGGCGTGAGCTTTACCTGCAGCGGGCCCGCAGGCTCGGGCGCCAGCAGCAGCTGGTCCAGCACCGCCACCAGGCGGTCGTTGAAGTAGCGCCGGGGGTAGCCCAGCTCTTCATACGCCTGCTGAAACAGCGGGTACAGCCGGGCGTACAGCGCCACGGCGGGCTCCATCGGAACCGCTTCGGCAAACGCCAAGAAGGCGCTGTAGCGTGCAGCATTGGCGGCAGCGATGGCGGTGGGCGCGTTGCCACTGCCATCCACCACAAGCCGCTGCGCTGTAGGCTGCACGGGCCACATGCGCGATGGCGCGTGGGCACGGCCCAGGTTGTCCACCGTGGCCACCACGCGGCGAACAAAACCGTCGGTCTGCAGAAACATCGCCAGCTTGTCGCGGCCCAGCAGCTCCGCCAGCAGCGCTGTCACCCGGGGGTCGGACTCGGCCAGCGCGGGCAAGGCAGCGTCGGGCGGTGCCAGCGCATCCACGGGGTTGAGCGGCCCCGAGGCCTCGGGGGCGGGAGGCTGCGCTGCAGGTGCCTCAGGGGCGGCGGCCACAGGGGGCGGCGCCACCGCAGATGCCACCGGCCGCAGCCAGAGCCACCATGCAGCACCGGCCGCCAAGGCGCACACCAGCGCAGCCAGCACAACCCAGAGCGCGGGGGAGGTGCGCTCTGGCGCGGGGCGGAATTCTGCGGTGTCTTGATCGGGCATGGGCTCTCCTTCAGCACAGGAACAACCCTCGTCCGAGCATCCCTGGCACCCGGCGTTCCCTCTCGGTCCCACATGGGACCTGCTCGATTGGACAACCGCACACCCGGGCCCCGGTAACGCGATGTAGCCCCGCCCCAGGCC
>DATLGV010000092.1:0-5618 GCA_035540275.1 Acidovorax sp.
TTCCCCTCCGATGCCGATGACGAAGGCCCTGCAGGCCGCATCCCTCTGGTGGGCGTGGCTGGCACGCGCAACACGGCCACCATCTCGCGCGTGGTGGCCTGGCTGCTGCACCTGAGCGGCCACCACACCGGCCTGGCCTGCCGTGACGGACTCTTTCTGGACCGCCGCCGCGTGGAAGCCACCGATTGCGCCCACTGGGAAGCCGCACACCGCCTGCTGATGAACAAGATGGTGCAGGCCGCCGTGATCGAAAGCGACGCCCGCACCATCCTGCGCGATGGTCTGGCCTATGACCGCTGCCAGGTGGGCGTGGTCACCGACATGGATGGCGTGGAAACGCTGGCCGAGTTTGACGTGCACGAGCAGGACCAGATGACCAAGGTGATGCGCACCCAGGTGGACGTGGTGCTGTCCGAAGGCGCTGCGGTGCTCAACGCGGCCATCCCTCAGGTGGCGGATTTGGCCCCTCTGTCTGACGGCGACGTGGTGCTGTATGCACAGGACGGCACGCTGCCCGTGATCGCAGAGCACCGCGCCAAGGACAACGGCCGTGCAGTCTTTGTGAAGAACAACCGCGTGGTGCTGGCCACGGGCAGTGCCGAGCACGTGCTGGGTGCCCTGTCCGACCTGACCTTTGGCCGCAACGCCGTCGTGCCCGACACCGACGCCCTGCTGGCTGCCATCGGCACGGCGTGGGCGCTGGACATTGCCCCCGACCTGATCGGCGCAGGCATCAAGACCTTCGAGCCCGAGCTGGTGCCTACCGCCGCCCTGCGGTCGTGATGGCCTGCTGCGCAATTGCCTTTGTTTGTTGTTTGACCTCACATCCCACGACCTGAACAGGGCCCCAGTGCCCTGATGGACCACTGAAAGAGACTTCCATGGATGTAACCCGCACCCGGGCCCTGCGCGGCCCCAACCTCTGGAGCCGCCACATGGCCATCGAGGCCTTGGTGACCTGCGCCGAGAACGAGCGCGCCGTGGGCCAGATGGCCGGATTCGAAGCCCGCCTGCGGGCCCTGTTCCCCGCCATCGGTGCGCTGCACCCGGAGACCGGCGGGGGCGATGTGTCGCTGGCCCATGTGCTGCAGACTGCCGCGCTGGCCCTGCAGGCGCAGGCCGGCTGCCCTGTGACCTTTGCCCGCACCACCGCCACCACCGATGCGGGCGTGTACCAGGTGGTCGTCGAATACAGCGAAGAAGCCGTGGGCCGCAAGGCGTTTGAATACGCACAGCAGCTCGTCGAGGCCGCACTGGGCAACGGCAGCTTTGACGCGGACGCCGTGATCGCCGACCTGCGCGAGCTGGACGAGGACGAGCGTCTGGGCCCCAGCACCGGCTCCATCGTCGAAGCCGCCGTGGCCCGTGGCATCCCCTACCGCCGCCTCACACGCGGCAGCCTGGTGCAGTTTGGCTGGGGTTCCAAGCAGCGCCGCATCCAGGCGGCCGAGGTCGATTCGACCAGCGCCGTGGCTGAGTCCATCGGCCAGGACAAGGACCTGACCAAGCGCCTGCTGCATGCCGCCGGCGTGCCCGTGCCCCTGGGCAAGCCCGTAGAGAGCGTGGACGAGGCCTGGGAAGTCGCCCTCAAGGTGGGCCTGCCCGTGGTGGTCAAGCCGCAAGACGGCAACCAGGGCAAGGGCGTCACTGTCAACATCACCGACCGCGCCCAGCTCGAAGAGGCCTACAAGAACGCTGCCGACTACGGCACCGTGATGGTCGAGCGCTTCTTGCCCGGCCACGACTTCCGCCTGCTGGTGGTTGGCGACCAGCTGGTGGCCGCCGCACGCCGCGAGCCGCCCCAGGTGCTGGGCGATGGCGAGCACACCGTGCGCCAACTGGTGGAGGTGGTCAACCAGGACCCGCGCCGTGGCGAAGGCCACGCCACATCGCTCACCAAGATCCGCCTGGATGACATCGCTGTGGCGCGCCTGGCCATGCAAGGCCTGACGCCCGACTCCGTGCCGCCCAAGGGCCAGCGCGTCATCCTGCGCAACAACGCCAACCTGTCCACCGGCGGCACCGCCACCGACGTGACCGACGACGTGCACCCCGACGTGGCCGCACGCGCCGTGGCTGCAGCCCAAATGGTGGGCCTGCACATCTGCGGCGTGGACATGGTGGCCGAGACCGTGCTGCGCCCGCTCGAAGAACAGGGCGGCGGCTTTGTCGAAGTGAACGCCGCCCCCGGCCTGCGCATGCACCTGGCGCCCAGCTACGGCAAACCTCGCAACGTGGGCCAGGCCATGGTGGACAAGCTGTTCGCCTACGGCGACGACGGCCGCATCCCCACCGTGGCCGTCACCGGCACCAACGGCAAGACCACCACGGCGCGCCTGATTGCGCACCTGTTCACGGCCCAGGGCCTGCGCGTGGGCATGACCAACACCGACGGCGTGTACGTGAACGGCCGCCAGATCGACAGCGGCGATTGCAGCGGCCCCAAGAGCGCCCGCAACGTGCTGCTGCACCCCGAGGTGGATGCCGCCGTGTTCGAGACCGCCCGGGGCGGCATCCTGCGCGAGGGCCTGGGCTTTGACCGCTGCCAGGTGGCCGTGGTCACCAACATCGGCGCGGGCGACCACCTGGGCATGAACTACATCGACACCGTGGAAGACCTGGCCGTGCTCAAGCGCGTGATTGTGCAGAACGTGGCCCCCACCGGCTACGCCGTGCTGAATGCCGCCGACCCCGTCGTCGCGGCCATGGCATCGGCCTGCCCCGGCAAGGTGATCTACTTTGCGAGCGACCGCCACCACCCCGTCATGGTCACGCACCGCGCGCAGGGCCACCGCACGGTGTATGTCGATGGCGACTCCATCGTGGCCTCGGAAGGCTCGTGGCGCGAAACCATCCACCTGCGCGACGTGCCCATCACGCGCAACGGCAAGATCGGCTTCCAGGTCGAGAACGTCATGGCCTCTGTGGCCGCCGCCTGGGGCGTGGGCATGCCCTGGCAGACCATCCGCCGGGGCCTGTCGGGCTTTGTGAACGACAGCGACAACGCACCTGGCCGCTTCAACATCATGGACTACCGCGGCGCCACCGTGATCGCCGACTACGGCCACAACCCCGACGCCATGCGCGCCCTGGTGCAGGCCGTGGATGCCCTGCCCGGCAAGCGCCGCAGCGTGGTCATCAGCGGTGCGGGCGACCGGCGCGACGAAGACATCCGCGAGCAGACCGTGATTCTGGGCGCCGCGTTTGACGACGTGATCCTGTACCAGGACGCCGCCCAGCGCGGCCGCGCCGATGGCGAGGTGATGGCCCTGCTGCGCGAAGGCCTGGCCGGCGCGCCGCGCACCACGCATGTGGAAGAAATCCGTGGCGAGTTCATCGCCATCGACACCGCGCTGGCGCGCCTGCAACCCGGCGACCTGTGCCTGGTGCTGGTGGACCAGGTGGAAGAAGCCCTGGCCCATCTGGCCCAGCGCTGCACCGAAGGCGAGACCACGGCATGACCGCTGGGCGCACGCTGGCAGCCGCTATGGCGCTTGCCGCCATTGCCGCCCTCACGGGCGGCGCAGCGCTGGCCGCATCGGGCGAAAAGATCGGCTCGGTGGACACGGCCTTCCAATGGATCGGCCGCGACCACGACATCATCGTCGAGGCCTATGACGACCCTGGCGTGCAGGGCGTGACCTGCTACGTGTCGCGCGCCCGCATTGGTGGCATCAAGGGCACGCTGGGCCTGGCCGAAGATCGCGCCGAGGCCTCCATTGCCTGCCGCCAGGTGGGGCCCATCAGTTTTCCCGAGCCGTTGAAAAAGCAGGAAGAAGTGTTCAGCGAGCGCATGTCCATCCTGTTCAAGCGCCTGCGCATCGTGCGCATGGTGGACCCGGCCCGCAACACGCTGGTGTACCTTACCTACTCCGACAAGCTCATCGACGGCTCGCCGCAGAACAGCGTGACCGCAGTGCCGGTGGACCGCGCCACCGCCATCCCGCTGCGCAAGTGACAGGCCCACGGAGGTTGCCCGGGCGCTGCGCACACAAAAAAAGGGGCCTTGGGCCCCTTTTTGATCAAAACCGCCGGTAGCGCTAGTGCAACATGCCCAAGCAGCTATCAAATAGCTAGCAATCAACCCTGCGCGGCAATCTGCCGCAGTGCCTGCTCAAATACCTCCACCGGCTGCCCACCCTGGATCAGGTGGCGCTCGTTGATGATGATGGCGGGCACCGAATGGATGCCGTGTTGCAGATAGAACTGCTCGCGCTCGCGCACCTCGTCGGCGTAGCGATCTGAGGCCAGCAGCGCACGCGCCTCGGCCGCATCCAGCCCCACTTCGCTCGCCACGCGCACCAGCACCTCGTGGTTGCTCGGATCCTGCCCGTCGGTGAAATAGGCCTTGAACAGCGCCTTCTTGAGCGCGGGCTGCAGGCCCTGCTCTTCGGCCCAGTGCAGCAGGCGGTGCGCGTCGAACGTGTTGTAGATGCGGCTGCGCTTGTCCATGCTGAAGGTGAAGCCCAGCGCCGCGCCACGCGCCGCAATGGCCTCGCGGTTCTTCTGGCTCTGCTCGGGCGTGGCGCCGTATTTTTCGTGCAGATGCTCGCCAATGTCCTGGCCCTCGGGTGCCATCTGCGGGTTCAGCTCGAACGGCTGAAAGTGCAGGTCCAGCGCGACCTCGCCCTGCAGCCGGTCCGCCGCCTGCTCCAGCGCCTTGAGGCCGATGATGCACCAGGGGCAGGAAACATCGGAGACGAAATCGATTTTGAGGGTGGTGGTCATGGGTCTAGTCTGTGAAGGGCAAGCCGGGATGGTAGGACGGGCTTCAAAACCGCGGAGGCCGCAGGCTTAATGGTGCACCAACCAGAGCCTGCTTCGGGTATCACACCACCATGGGCGTTGCTGCGCCATCCATCGTCAGGACCACGCCGGTGACATAGCTGGCACGCTCAGACGCCAAAAACAGCACCACGTTGGCGACCTCCTCCGGCTGGGCCAGGCGACCCAGCGGCACCTTGCTCGTTGCCTGCGCAAGCGCTTCCTGCTCCGAGATGTTGTGCATGCGTGCCGTGGCGATCATCCCCGCCTGCAACCGCTCGGTGTGGGTGGCGCCCGGGTTGACGGCATTCACGCGCACGCCCTTCGGCCCATAGGCGGCAGCCATGCCCGCGCTCATGAGCATCAGCGCCGCATTGGCCGCCCCGCCAGGCATATGGATGGGGCTGGCGACCTTTCCTCCGGCACCCACCACATTGACGATGGCTCCCTGGCCCCGTGCGCCCATCTTCTTGACCACCAGATCCACCATGTGGACATACGTAAAGAATTTGGCGTTCATCGCATCGTGCCAGGCCTGCGCGCTCAGCTCCTCGGGCGGTGTGCGCCGGGCAGCCCCAGCAGAGTTGACCAGCACATCGACGTCCCCAAAGGCGGCTTCGGCTGCCGCCAGCGCCTTCGCTGCCGACTCGGGCTGCTGCAGGTCCGCAGCATGGACGCTGATGCGCCCAGCGCTGCCATTCACCTCCGCCGACAGCCGATGGCGCGCGACCTCCAGGTGTTCGGTGCTGCGCGATACCAGGCTGACGCGCGCCCCTTCGGCCAGAAACGCCGCCGCACAGGCATAACCAATGCCTTTGCTCCCCCCCGTGATGAGGACATGCTTGTCCTTCAGA
>DATLGV010000093.1:0-2571 GCA_035540275.1 Acidovorax sp.
TTCTTTCAGGCGCACGGCCTCTTCAACGGCGATTTCGTCAAAGGGGTTCATGCTCATCTTCACGTTGGCGATGTCCACACCCGTGTTGTCCGACTTCACGCGGACCTTCACGTTGTAGTCCACCACGCGCTTGACAGGGACCAAGACCTTCATTGCTGCGGCTCCTAGAGAGTTGGTTGAATTGACGTTTACGTAAACTAGAACATTCTATGTCGCACTGCAGCGAAAGCGCTACGGAGCCACCACACAGACTGCACAATCACAAAAAAGAACGATCGTGCTTTTTGTGAATTATAGGCGAGTGCCCACGGCCAGTGTCTAGAGTTTGCTGTCGCCTGCGCTACCGGGCATCCGCCGGGACATCGGCCCGCCCCCCCGGCTCAGCCCACCGAAGCCGGTGCTGGCGCGGGAGCCCCGCCAGCCGACATCGCGGCCAGACCCGCTCCATCGGCCTGAAAATGCATGACCCGCTGGGGGTAAGGGATTTCGATCTGGTGGGCCCGCAGCGCACTCAGGATGGCCCGGTTGATGTCCGAGCGCAGTCCCAGCGACCCGTTTTCAGGGTCTGCGATCCAGAAGCCGACAGTGAACTCCAGCCCATCGGCTCCGAAGGCCGACAGCGCGGCGCTGGGGGCGGGGTCGCGCAGCACGCGCGGACTGACCAGGGCGGCATGGGTCAGCAACTGAACCACCTGGTCCACGTCGCTGTCGTAGGCCACGCTGACCACGGTGGACATCCACACGCGCGGGTCCGACAGGGACAGGTTTTCCACCCGCTGGGTGATCAGCAACTCGTTGGGCACGATGGATTCGCGGCCGGACGGCGAGCGAATCACTGTGTACCGGGCATTGATCTGCGTGATGCGCCCCTCGAACGTATCGAGCCTGACGTTGTCGCCAATGCGCATGCTGCGCTCGGCCAGGATCACAAACCCGCTCACATAGTTGGCCGCCAGCTTCTGCAGGCCAAAACCAATACCCACGCCAACCGCACCACCCAGCACCGACAGCGCGGTCAGGTCGATGCCCACCGACGACAAGGCCACCAGCAAGCCCACAAACACCAGCAGCGCCCGCACTGCATTGCTCACTGCCTTGCGCAGCGACAGCTCGGCACCCGTGGCCGAGCGCAGCAGGCGCGACTCGATGGCCGCCGAGATCCACAACGCAATCAGCAGCACCGCAGCGGCGGTGACCGCCCCTTCGATGATGGTGCGCACCGACAGCGTCGCACCTCCTACCTTCCAGTGGATCTGGTCCAGCTCGTCCAGCACCAGCGGCAGCAGCCCGGTGACCCACAGCACCATGCCCAGCCACGCCATCCAGGAGATGGAGCGCTCGATGGGCCGAACCCAGGCAGCATCCGGGTAGGCCACCTGCAGCACCTTCACGCCAATGCGGATGACCACCAGCGCCACCAGCACCGGGATCGCCACCTTGAAGGCAGCCAACGCCACCCAGTGGTGCAGCAGGGTGCGCGCGATGTAGGCCAGGCTCAGCAGCACCAGCGGGAACAGCGCGCCATCCACGATCCGCACTCCAAACAGGATGGAGCGCGGGTCGCCCCGGCGCAGGCCGCGCTGCAGCAGCGCCACCAGCCCCCAGGCCAGGCCCACACAGACGGCCAGAGCCGCCAGTTCCACCAGCACCGTGGGGCTGAGAAAGGCCTGTACCCACAGGCCCACATCGTCAAGCATTGGCTTGTCCATCGTGCAGTGCCTCAACGCTTCCAGGCGGGCTGGCGCTTCTCGGCAAATGCAAGGGCACCCTCCTGGGCGGCCGCGTCCATCATGTTGGTAGCCATGGTCTGGCCCGCCAGCTGGTAGGCAGCATCGATACCCAGCTCGCGCTGCTGGTACACCAGCGCCTTGCCCATGGCCACGGCCACGCGGGGCTTCTGCAGGATGGATTGCACCAGTTGCTCGACCTCCGCATCCAGCGCAGCGGCGGGCACCACGCGGTTCACCAGCCCTTGGGCGAGTGCGGTGGGCGCATCGATGAAGTCGCCGGTGAGCAGCATTTCCATTGCCCGCTTGGCCGGCACGTTGCGCACCAACGGCACGCTGGGCGTGGCACAGAACAGACCGTAGTGAATACCGCTCGTGGCAAAGCTGGCCGTGTCAGCCGCCACCGCCAGGTCGCACTGCGCCACCAGCTGGCACCCTGCGGCCGTGGCCATGCCCTGCACCCGTGCAATCACGGGCACGCTGAGCTTGTGGATGGTCAGCATCATGCGGCTGCACTGCGCAAACAGTTTCTGGTAATACGCCAGCTCCGGATGGGCTGCCATGTCCTTGAGGTTGTGGCCCGCGCAAAACGCCTTGCCCGCTGCCGCCAGCACCACCACACGCACCGACTCGTCGCGGCCCGCGTCGTCCAGCGCCTGCTGCAGCGCCGTGAGCATCTCGCTGCCCAGCGCATTGAAGCGGGAGGGGTCGTTCAGGGTCATGGTGACCACACCGCGGGCGTCGCGCGTGGCTGTCAGCACATCATCGAAGTTCTTTGTCGTCATAGTTTGCTCCTGTCAGCCATCTGCACGCCGACTGAAACTGGCACGGCCTAGGCTAGGGC
>DATLGV010000094.1:0-1525 GCA_035540275.1 Acidovorax sp.
CCCCATGCCAAAAGCCTTTCCAGCAATAACTGGTTACAAAGAGTTTACGCGGACAATAGGGCGTGTGACGATCCCTCAGTCTTTCATTCAGGAACTGCTCACCCGTGTGGACGTGGTGGACATCGTGGGGCGCTACGTGCAGCTCAAGAAGGGCGGCGCCAACTTCATGGGACTGTGCCCGTTTCACGGGGAAAAGTCGCCTTCGTTCAGCGTCAGCCCTGCCAAACAGTTCTATCACTGCTTTGGCTGCGGCAAGAACGGCAACGCCATCAGCTTTCTGATGGACCACGCGGGCATGGGGTTTGTCGAGGCCGTGCAGGACCTGGCCCAGAGCGTGGGCCTGCAGGTGCCCGACGACGACATCTCCCCGCAGGAAAAGGAACGTGCCGCCGCCGCGCGCCAGAAGCAGGCCACGCTGAACGAGGTGCTGGAGAAAGCCGCCGACGCCTACCGCCGCCACCTGCGCGAGTCGCAGCGCGCCATTGGCTACTTCAAGGGCCGGGGCGTCTCGGGCGCGGTGGCCAAGCGCTACGGCCTGGGCTACGCACCCGAAGGCTGGCGCAGCCTGGCCAGCGTGTTCCCGAGCTACGACGACCCGCTGCTGGAGGAAAGCGGCCTGGTCATCGTCAACGACGAAGACGGCGGCAAACGCTACGACCGGTTTCGCGACCGGGTGATGTTCCCCATCCGCAGCGTCAAGGGCGAATACATCGGCTTTGGCGGCCGGGTGCTGGGCGACGACAAGCCCAAGTACCTCAACTCCCCCGAGACCCAGGTGTTCCACAAGGGACGCGAGCTGTATGGCCTGTTCGAGGCCCGCACGCCCATCCGCGAAGCGGGCTACGCACTCGTCACCGAGGGCTACATGGACGTGGTGGCGCTGGCACAGCTGGGCTTTCCGAACGCGGTGGCCACGCTGGGCACGGCGTGTACGCCCGAGCATGTGCAAAAGCTGCTGCGGTTTACCGACGCCGTGGTGTTCAGCTTTGACGGCGACAGCGCGGGTCGGCGCGCCGCACGCAAGGCGCTGGACGGCGCCCTGCCCCATGCGACTGACACGCGCAGCATCAAGTTTCTGTTCCTGCCTGCCGAGCACGACCCGGACAGCTTCATCCGCGAGCACGGTACGGACGCCTTTGCCCGCCATGTCGAGCAAGCGACGCCGCTGAGCCGGTTCCTGGTGGAAGCGGCCAGCGAAGGCTGCGACCTGGCCACCGCCGAGGGCCGAGCCCACATGGCCAGCAACGCGCGTCCGCTATGGACGGCGCTGCCCGACGGCGTGCTCAAGCGCCAACTGCTGGGCGAGTTGGCCGAGCTGACCCAGCTCAATGCCCGCGACCTGTCGGACCTGTGGGGCCAGGCCGCCGCCCGCGACGGCCTGCGCACCGCGCACCACGCGCCCCCACAGCGCCACCAGCCCCGTCCCGCTGCGGATGACGCGCCCAACTGGGACGCCCCGCCCGAGGCCGACGGCTGGCAGCCCCACGCCGAGTCGGCAGGCCCGGCCTATGACCCCGGATACGGC
>DATLGV010000095.1:0-11895 GCA_035540275.1 Acidovorax sp.
GCGCTCGGCCGGTGAAGTGTCGAACGACATCAAGAAGGCTCTCGACACCGTGGCCTTCCCGCCCGGCTACCGCTACCAGTTTGGCGGCTCCACCAAGAACATGGCCGAGTCGTTTGGCTACGCCATCTCGGCGCTGGCCATGGCCATCATCTTCATCTACATGATCCTGGCCAGCCAGTTCAAGAGCTTCCTGCAGCCACTGGCGCTCATGACCTCGCTGCCGCTCACGCTGATCGGCGTGGTGCTGGCGCTCATGATGTTCCGCTCCACGCTGTCGATGTTCTCGATCATCGGCGTGGTGATGCTCATGGGCCTGGTGACCAAGAACGCCATCCTGCTGGTGGACTTTGCGATCCGCGCCCGCGAGGAGCACGTGAACGACCAGGGCCAGACCGTGCCCGGCCTGCCCCGCGCCGACGCCCTGCTGCTGGCGGCCCGGGTGCGGCTGCGCCCCATCCTCATGACCACGCTGGCCATGATCTTCGGCATGGTGCCGCTCGCCTTCGCGCTCTCCGAAGGGTCCGAGCAGCGCGCGCCCATGGGCCAGGCGGTGATTGGCGGCGTCATTACCTCTTCACTCTTGACCCTGGTGGTGGTGCCGGTGGTGTATTGCTACATGGACGACCTGGCCCAGTGGGCCCTTCGCAAGATGGGACGCGCTCCGGCAGCGCCTAAAATCGAAGGTTTGTCCTGATCGTCCCGATCGGCCTTGCATCTGCATCCACGGAGAAATCCCATGAACCTGCCCCTGAACACGTCTGCCAACACCAGCGACCCCGTCGCCCAGGCCCGCTACAACATGATCGAGCAGCAGATCCGCCCCTGGAACGTGCTCGACGCCGACGTGCTGGACCTGCTGGCCGTGGTGCGCCGCGAAGACTTTGTGCCCCCGGCCTACCGCAGCCTGGCCTTCATGGACATCGAAGTGCCCCTGCTGGGCGATGACGCCGAGGAGGCCGTGCGCCTGGGCCACAGCATGCTGCAGCCCCGCGTGGAAGCGCGCATCCTGCAGGATCTGCAGGTCAAGCCCACCGACCGCGTGCTCGAAATCGGCGCGGGCTCGGGCTACATGGCCGCCCTGCTGGCCGCCCGTGCCGAGCGTGTGGTGTCCCTCGAAATCCACCCCGAGCTGGCCGAAATGGCCCGCGAGAACCTGCGCGACGCAGGCGTGCACAACGCCGATGTGCGCCAGGCCGATGGCGCCCGCGACGCGATCCCGGACGGCCCGTTCGACGTGATCCTGCTCAGCGGCTCCGTGGCCGAGGTGCCCGGCACACTGCTGGGCCTGCTGCGCGATGGAGGCCGCCTGGGCGCCATCGTGGGCAATGAGCCGGTGATGCGTTTCACCCTGACCCGCCGCACCGGTGACCGCTTTGAGACCACGGCGCCGTGGGACACCATCGCGCCGCGCCTGGTGAACTTCCCCGAGCCCTCGGGCTTCACGTTCTGACCCCCTGCCCTTCGGTTGTCTTCGGAGTTCTGCATGATCGATCACGTCCGCCCCGCCCAGCTGTCTGCCTGGTTTGCCGCCGCGCCCGCAGGCAGCCAGCCCCTGGTGCTGGACGTGCGTGAGCCCTGGGAACTGCAAACGGCCAGCGTGCGCGCCGATGGCTTCGAGCTGGTGGCCATCCCCATGGGCGAGCTGCCCGCGCGGCTGGCCGAGCTGGAGCCCGCCCGCCAGGCACAGCGTCCCATCGCCTGCCTGTGCCACCACGGCGCCCGCAGCCTGCGCGTGGCCTCGTTCTTGCAGCACCACGGGTTCGAGCATCTGGCCAATATCACCGGTGGCATTGAGGCTTGGTCGCACGAAAGCGACCCGGCCGTGCCGCGCTACTGATGCCATGGGGTTGAATGGACTGCACTTTTCGCGCCCTGGCCCCACGCTGCCCGCCGTTGCCCACCCCGATTCGATTCGCAGACTCTTTCTTCCGAAGGACCCCCATGACACCGTTTAGGCCCCTGTCCCTCCTGTCCCTGGCGCTGGGCGCAGCGCTGTGCACCCCCGTCCAGGCCCAGAGTCTGCTGCAGTTGGTGGAATCTGCCCGCAGCTACGACACGGCCTGGCAATCTGCGCGTGCGCAGCTCGATGCGGCAGGCCGCAAGGCCGACCAGGCCCGCGCAGGCCTGCTGCCCACGGCGGCCCTGACCAGTGGCCTCAACCGCTCCAACGTGGAGCTGAGCAAACCCAGGATCGAGAACACGGGCACGGCCCAGACCGTGGGCATCAACGCCGCCCAGCCACTGTACCGGCCGGCCAATCGCATCACGCTGGAGCAAGGCCAGCGCGGGGTGGACGTGGCCCAGGCCCAGCTGGATGCGGCCACCCAAGACCTGCTGGTGCGGGTGAGCCAGGCCTATTTCGATGTGCTGGCGGCGCAAGACACCCTCACCTTTGTGCAGGCCCAGAAAGCCGCCGTGTCCGAGCAACTGGCCGCTGCCAAACGCAATTTCGAGGTGGGCACCACCACGGTGACCGATTCGCGTGAAGCCCAGGCCCGCTATGACCTGGTGATTGCCCAGGAGATCGCCGCCGAGAACGACCTGCGCGTCAAGCGTCTGGCGCTGGACCAGCTGGTCGGCGTCGCCGGCGCCCAGCCGAAGCCGCTGGCCCTGCCCGTGCAACTGCCCAGCGTATTGCCCGACAACCTCGCGACCTGGGTGGACACAGCCCGTGCCCAGCAGCCCGGCGTGCGCCAGGCCGCCATTGCGCTGGACATCGCGCGGCTGGAGACCAAAAAAGCCGAAACCGGCCATCTGCCCACGGTGGACCTGCAGGCGGGCTACAACGTCACGCGCAACCTGCACGGCACCATCACTTCGCCCGGCGTCACCGCCCGCAGCAACGCGGCCAGCATGGGCGTTGCGCTGAACCTGCCGCTGTTTGCAGGCTTTGCCGTGCAAAACCGCGTGAAGGAAACCCTGGCCCTCGAAACCAAGGCCGAGGCCGACCTGGAGACCGCCCGCCGCAACGTGGCGCAGGCCACGCGCGCCGCGTTCTACGGCGTGCAGTCCGGCCAGGGCCAGGTGCAGGCACTGGAAGCGGCCGAGGCCTCCAGCCAGAGCGCGCTGGACGCCAACAAGCTGGGCTACCAGGTGGGTGTGCGCATCAACATCGACGTGCTCAACGCCCAGAGCCAGCTCTACCAGACCAAGCGTGACCTGGCCCAGGCGCGCTACAACGTGCTGCTGGGCGGGCTCAAGCTGCGCCAGGCGGCGGGCACGCTGTCGCAGCAGGACATCGAAGCGGTCAACGCGCTGCTGGTCAAGTAAACCGGGCCCTGCACCCCGCGCCGGGGGGCACCCTGTGCCTGAATTGCGCAAGCCTGCCGGTCAGTGCAGGCCGCCCTCGGGGTGGACCATCGCCACGATCGCACGGGCCGTGGCTTGCGCGGCCCCTCGGTGCGTCGCTGCAAACCGGGTGGCCCGCTCGCTGGCTTCTTGATGGGCGCGGGCGTCCCCTGCCAGTGCTGCGGCCTGCGCCATGCCCTGCGAGAGGTCAGGCACCCGCTGTGCGGCCCCTGCCGCGCACGCCAGTTCGGCCGCCTCGGCAAAGTTGAAGGTGTGCGGGCCCAGCACCACGGGGCAACCGCAGGCGGTGGCTTCGATCAGGTTCTGCCCACCCAACGGGGCAAAGCTGCCACCCAGCAAGGCCACATCGGCCAGGCCGTAGTACAGCGCCATTTCGCCGATCGAGTCCCCCAGCCATACGTCTGCGGCCACGGGGGCTGCCGCCCAGGCACTGCGGCGCGACACCGACAGGCCTGCGCGCTGCAGCAGCTGGCTCACTTCCTCAAAACGCTGCGGATGGCGCGGCACGATGAGCCATTGCACGGTGGGTAGATCAGGCAGATCCGTACCAGATGCTTCATTATTCATAGCATCAGAGGCTTTATCCACTGGCGCTTGAGGCATTTTTTTCCGTATTTTCTGAATCTGCTCCAGCCACAGGGCCTCTTCGCCCTCGCGGCTGCTGGCCAGCAAGACCACCGGGCGGCCGGTGCGCGCGCGCCATTCGCGGCCCCGCTCCAGCAGTTGTGCGTCGGGCACCACGTCGAACTTGAGGTTGCCCAGCACGCCCCGTACCGGCGCACCGATGGCTGCCAGCCGCGTGGCGTCCTCCTGCGTCTGTGCCCAGACCGCCGTCAGGCCGCCATAGGCAGGCCGCGCCAGGGCCGACAGGCGCTGCGCCTTGCGCAGCGACGTCTCATTGAAGCGTGCATTGGCCAGCACCAGGGGAATGCGCCGCTGCCGGCAGCCCGCCACCAGGTTGGGCCACACCTCGGTTTCCATCAGGATGCCGATGGCAGGACGGAACTTGCGCAAAAACCGACTCACGGCGCCCGGCGTGTCCCAGGGCTGCCACACCTGCACGTCGCCGGGCAGGAGCAGCTTTTCGCCTTCAGCCCGCCCCGTGGCAGTGCCATGGGTGAGCAGCAGGCGCATGCCCGGCAGTTGTTCGCGCAACTGTGCCAGCAAGATGGCAGCCGCCCGCGTTTCGCCCAAGGACACGGCGTGCACCCACACAAACCGGCCCAGCGGATCGGTGCTGCTGTGCGGTATCAGGCTGTCGATGGGGGGCGGGTAACGGCCGAAACGCTCCCCTACCGCGTGCGCATACCCAGGTTCGGCCACCGCGCGGCGGCGCAGCTTGTGGCGCAACAACGGCTGCGCACACCAGGTCAGCAGCGAATACAGGGCCCGCGCGGCGTTCATGCGGGCGCAGACAGGCTGAGCACACCACCTGCCCAGCCGCTGTCGCTGTCGCTGCGCGCCGCCCAGACAATGCAGGGCGCGTCATCGGGCGCAGCCGCCACACAGCGGCCACCGGGCGCCCAAAAGGCGCTGCGCCCCGCACTGACGTAGCCACCGGACGTCCCGCTGTAGTTGGCTGCAAGCACCGCCATGTCATGGTCGCGCGCGTAGCCTTCCAGCATGGCCGATTCCGCTGCGTAGGCCTTTTCAGAAATCAGCACACCCGCCGCGTACAGCGCAGCGCCAGCCCCGCGGGCAGCCTGCGCATGCTCTGGGTGGGTGATGTCCGCGCACACGGCCAGCGCCGTGGGCTCGCCCGCTATCAGTTGCACCTGCGCGTCCTGCGTGCCCGCGCTGGCCAATGTCTCTTCGCTGCTGTGCAGATGGCGCTTGCGGTACAGCGCCACGCTGCCGTCAGGCCCCAGCAGCCAGGCCCCAATGGCGGGCAGTGCGCCCGGCTCCACCGGCGCTGCCGGGGCGCCCACCACCAGGGCCATGTGGTGGCTTTGCGCGGCCTGCTGCAGGGCAGCCAGCACGGGGTGGTCGGCGGTCAGCACATGGCCGGCCATCAGCGTCGGCTCATAGCCGATGAGTGACAGCTCCGGGAACTGCAGCAATTGCACGCCCTGGTGGGCAGCGGCCCGCACGCAGGCCAGGTGCGTTTGCAGGTTGCGCTGCAGATCGCCCGGCGCCGACGGCGTCTGGGCGGCGGCGATGCACAAGGGAGTGGAGAGTGAAAGCATCGTGCAGGCGGCGTGCAATCAGTGGCTGGCCGCGCCCACATGGGCGTCGGGCTTGACCCGGTGCAGCAGCGCCAGCATGGCGGCCTCGATGCGGGCCAGCGCCTCGGGCGTATGACCTTCAAAGCGCAGCACCAGCACAGGGGTGGTGTTGCTGGCGCGGATCAGGCCAAAGCCGTCCGGCCAGTCCACGCGCAGGCCGTCGATGGTGCTGGCGGCGGCAGGGGGGGCAAAGGCCTCTGCAGCCAGGGCCTGCAGCTCGGCCGTCAGGCGATGCGGCTCCCCCTCAGCGCAGGCCACGTTCAGCTCGGGAGTGGAGAAGCTGGTGGGCAGCGCGTTCAGCACGCCGCTGGGGTCGCTGCTGCGGCTCAATATCTCCAGCAGGCGGCAGCCCGCGTAGGTACCGTCGTCAAAGCCGTACCAGCGCTCCTTGAAGAAGATGTGACCGCTCATCTCGCCGCCCAATGGGGAGTTCGTCTCCTTCATGCGCGCCTTGATCAGCGAATGGCCGGTCTTGAACATCACCGGCACGCCACCGGCCGCCGCAATCGCGGGCGCCAGGCGCTGGGTGCACTTGACGTCGAAGATGATCTCGCCGCCAGGCACGCGCGAGAGCACGTCTTGCGCAAACAGCATCATCTGGCGGTCGGGGAAGATGTTGGTGCCGTCCTTGGTGACGATGCCCAGGCGGTCGCCGTCCCCGTCAAAGGCCAGGCCCAGTTCGGCGTCGCTGGTCTTCAGGGCCTCGATCAGGTCGCGCAGGTTCTCGGGCTTGCTCGGGTCGGGGTGGTGGTTGGGGAAGTTGCCGTCCACCTCGGAGTACAGCTCGGTCACCTCGCAGCCCAGCGCCCGGAAGATGGCGGGCGCCGAGGCGCCTGCAATGCCGTTGCCGCAGTCCACCACGATCTTGAGGGGGCGGGCCAGCTTCACATCGCCCACGATGCGCTCGCGATACGCCGGCAGCACATCCACATGGCGCACCGAGCCGCCGGGCAGCAGCTGCCAGCTCTCCTGCTCCATGGTACGGCGCAGGCCCTGGATCTCGTCGCCGTAGATGGCGCGGCCGTTCAGCACCATCTTGAAGCCGTTGTAGTCCTTGGGGTTGTGGCTGCCCGTGACCTGGATGCCGCTGTTGCACAGCGTGCTGGCCGCAAAGTACAACAGGGGCGTGGTGACCAGGCCCACGTCAATCACCTCGATGCCCGCCTCCACCAGCCCCCGGATCAGCGCCGCCGACATGGCGGGGCCCGACAGGCGTCCATCGCGCCCCACGGCCACGGTGGTCTGCCCTTCGGCACGCGCTGCCGTGCCAAAGGCCCGGCCCAGGCCCAGAGCCACGTCTTCGTTCAGGGTGGACGGCACGATGCCGCGGATGTCATAGGCTTTGAAGATGGCGGGGGTCGGTTGCACGCAGGGGGGCCTTTCGCAGTGGGGTTGAAAAGTCCGCTGCATTGTAGGCGCCGGCCTTGGAGGGGCTTTGGCCAGACAGTGCGGCACCCCAGGCACCTGCCTCCGGTTGCCGCCGAAGGCACAGGTCCGAAAACGGCCAGTGGCACGGGGCCAGGCCCCTATGATCTGGCCCATGAACCAGACCGCACTGCCGCCCCCCCCCACCGCCGATGCGGCCTCCGACGAAGGTCGCTACCTGGCGCTGCAGGCGCGCGATGCGCGGTTTGACGGGCATTTTTTCACCGGCGTGACCTCCACCGGCATCTACTGCCGGCCTGTCTGTGCCGTGCGCACGCCCCGGCGCGAGAACTGCCGTTTTTTTGCGCTGGCAGCGCAGGCCGAAAGCGCCGGGTTTCGCCCCTGCCTGCGCTGCCGGCCCGAGCTCGCCCCGCAGGCGGTGGTGTGGTCGGTGCAGGACGCCAGCGGCATCCTGGTGCAGCAGGCCGTGCACCTGCTGGATGCGCCCGACCTCTGGCCCACCCCGGCCGCGTCCGGCGAGGGCAGCGCCACCGTGGCCCGGCTGGCTGAGCGCCTGGGCGTGAGCGACCGGCATCTGCGCCGCATTTTTGAGGCGGCCCTGGGCGTATCGCCGCTGCAATACCTGCAGACGCGGCGGCTGCTCACGGCCAAGCAGTTGCTCACCGACACTGCCATGCCCGTGACGCAGGTGGCACTGGCCAGCGGGTTTGCCAGCGTGCGGCGGTTCAATGCGGCTTTTGTGGGCCACTACGGCCTCAACCCCACTCAGCTGCGCCGCAGTGGTGCAGCGCCCGTCCGCGCAGACGGGCCCGGAGCCAGCAGCGCGCTGCGCCTGGCGTGGCGGCCGCCGTTCGATGTGGCAGCGCTGCTGGCATTTTTTGAGCGGCGCCAGTTCCACGGGGTGGAATGGGTGCTGCCCGACCAGACTACGTTGCGCCGCACGGTGCGCCTGCAGCATCCGGTATCGGGCAACACGGACCTCCCCCAGGAAACCACCGGCTGGTTCAGCGCCCGCTTTGACGTGGCGCGCCACCAGGTGCTGCTGCAGACCAGCGACAGCCTGTACCCCGTGCTGCCGCTCGTCATCCGACGCGTGCGTGCCATGCTCGACCTGGACGCCGACCCCGCGGCCATCAACGCCGTGCTGCACCCGAGCTTTCCCGACGGCGATGGACTGCGCGTGCCCGGGGCGTTTGACGGCTTTGAGCTGGCCGTGCGCGCCGTGCTGGGCCAGCAGATCACCGTGGCGGCCGCGCGCACGCTGGGCCAGCGGCTGGTGGAGCGGCTGGGAGAACCCATCATCACACCCTGGCCCGAGCTACACCGGCTGTTCCCCACCGCAGCCACCCTGGCCCGCACCGATGGCGACACGCTGGGTGCGCTGGGCATCGTGCGCCAGCGGCAGGCGGCCATCGTGGCGCTGGCACGCGCAGTGGACAGTGGCGCCCTGGCCCTGCATGCGGGTGCCGACGTGCCCGGCACCACCGCCGCCCTGTGCGCCCTGCCCGGCATTGGCGACTGGACGGCGCAGTACATCGCCATGCGGGTGCTGCGCTGGCCCGACGCCTTCCCGGCCGGTGACGTGGCACTGCACAAGGCACTGGGGGTGCAGCAGCACAAGAACCCTGCACGTGCGGCGCAAGAAGCCTCGCAAGCCTGGCGACCCTGGCGCAGCTATGCGGTGCTGCGCGCCTGGGCCGCCGGTGGCACGGGTGCGGCGTCCGCCATGCCCGCCGGCACACAAGAGCTTCCAAAACAATAGCAAACCAGGCAGTCAGCGCAAGCGCTTGGCAGAATTCCATTCACTACCGCCCTCCCTCTTTCTGGAGACCTTCCAGCATGCAATTTCACCCCCTCACCGTGCAGGCACGGGCCGATACCCCGCTGGGGCCCGTGCGGCTGGCCGCCTCCCCCACCGGCCTGTCGGGCGTCTGGTTTGAGGGCCAGCGCCACGAGCCCAGTGCCCACTTGCACGGCCCCGAGGCGTGGGCGTTGGGCCCAGGCAACCACCCCGTGCTGCAAGAGGCCGCGCACCAGCTACAGCAGTACATGGCCGGAGCGCGCCAGCACTTCGACCTGCCGCTGGACCTGTCGGGGGGCACGGCGTTCCAGCAATCGGTGTGGCGCGCGCTGCTGCAGATTGGCCGGGGCCGGACCACCAGCTATGGCGCGCTGGGCCGCCAGCTGGGCAACCCCAGCGCCGTAAGGGCCGTGGGCGCGGCGGTGGGCCGCAACCCGCTGAGCGTGGTGGTGCCCTGCCACCGCGTGCTGGGCGCCGATGGCAGCCTGACCGGCTACGCCGGCGGCCTCGATCGCAAGAGGGCTTTGCTGACCCTGGAGAATGCCTCTCTTTTTGCCGCCGCCACCCATCCCATGAAAGCCACTGCATGAACAGCCCCGCCACCCGGCCCGTCTCCACCTGGATCGGTGAATTCATCCTGCTGGCCGCATTGTGGGGCGCGTCGTTCCTGTTCATGCGCCTGGGGGCGTCCGACTTCGGCCCCCTGCCCACCGCCGGGCTGCGGGTGGCGCTGGCCACGGTGTTCCTGTGGCCCATCATGTTGCGCCAGGGCCACTGGCCTGTGCTGCGCCAGCACTGGCGGCCCATCTTGTTCGCGGGCGTCATCAACTCGGCGATTCCGTTCTCGCTGTTCTCGTGGGCGGTGCTGCACATCGCCACGGGCCTGACCTCGATCCTCAACGCCACGGTGCCCCTGTTTGGCGCGCTGATCGCCTGGGTGTGGTTGGGCGACCGCATCAACCGCCTGCGCTGGGTAGGGCTGGCGCTGGGTTTTGTGGGCGTGGCCCTGCTGGCCTGGCGCGCCCCCGCTGGCACCGGCTTCAAGACCGACCACGCCCACTGGGCGATTGCGGCCTGCCTGCTGGCATCGGCGTTTTACGGCGTGTCGGCCAGTTTTGCGCGGCGCCACCTCACGGGGCTGCCGCCGCTGGCCACGGCTGCCGGCAGCCAGCTGGGTGCCGCGCTCGGGCTGGCGCTGCCCACGCTGTGGCTGTGGCCGGCCCAGATGCCGGGCCCGCGCGCCTGGACGGCCATTCTGGCCATTGCCGTGCTGTGCACCGGCATTGCCTACATCCTGTACTTTCGCCTGATCGAGCACGCGGGCCCCAGCCGCGCGCTGGCCGTGACCTTCATCACCCCGGTGTTTGCCGTGCTGTACGGCACGCTGTTCCTGGGTGAGACCATCACGCCATGGATGGTGGGCTGCGCGCTGGTAATCGTGTGTGGCACCCTGTTGTCAACCGGGCTTATCAGGACGGAGCGCCCCGCCACCGCCCCCCCGGAACGGGCCTAAACTTGCTGCATGGGTTTTCTATCGGGTGCATGCCTTCTGAGCACATGCGGCACAGGCTGCGATACGCCCCCGCTCCCGATTGCGGCCCACCGGGAACGTATTCACAGGTCCGCCGCAGGCTCCTGCCCAGCCCAGGCACACCAAGGAAAACGCCATGGGTAACAACACGCTGCTGGCCGGCACCGCCGTCATGCTGCTGTTGCTCGTGCCGGTCTGGCTCTCGCCGCAGGAGTCCCTGCATCCGTCGCGGCGCACCCTGATCCTGCTGGGCGTGGCAGGGGGCGTGGTCTCCATTGCCGCTTTCGAGGCCCTGCGCTGGAATGCGCCCGAGCTCCACATCGTGGCCTACCCCACGGCCACAGCCTTCGTGGCACTGTTCTTCGGGGTGCCTGCGGCGGCCATCACGGCGTTGCTGACCTTGCAGGCAACGCTGTGGGCAGACACATCGGCGGCCTGGCCTGCCACCACCGTGCTGGGCAGTGCCCTCGTGGCGGCCTGGGGCTGGCGAACACTGGGCGCACGCTGGCGCTGGCCCGAGTGGGCTCCGCTGGCGGGCCTGACCATCACCCTGCCGCTGGCGGTGTCGCTGGCCATGGGGGCCACCAGTTCCCGGGTGGGCGCAGGCAGCTACCTGCACTGGCACCATGGTGCGGGGGTGCTGATGCTGGGTATCGGCTGGCTGGTGATTGCCGGCCGCGCCCGCGCCGAACTGGCGCGCAGCGACATCCAGCACACGCTGGGCCAGCAGGAGCGCCATCTGCGCCTGGCGCTGGACGCACTGGGGGGTGGCCGCTGGGAATGGGATGTGGGTACGCGCCGGTTTACCTGCGATGGCCGTTTTTACGAGGCCTATGGCATCACCAGCGCAGACCTGCAGTCGCCCGACCTGTGGCAGCGCTGGTACGCACGGCGCCATCCGCTGGACGCGGAACGCAATGCCGCCAGACTGACGCGCGCCATGGACGGGCTGGAGGAAAGCTACGAAGCAGAGTTCCGCGTGATGGACACGCAGGGCCGGTGGCGTTGGCTCATGTCGCGCGGCACCGTCGCGCGGCGCGATGCGCAGGGCCACCCGGCCAGCCTGATCGGCATGGACGTGGACATCACCGCCCACCGCGAGGCCGAGGAGGCCCTGCAGTCGGCCGAAGCCAAGTACACCACCTTCTACCAGACGCTGCCCGACCCAGCGGGCATCACCCGCATTGCCGACGGGCGCTACATCGATGTGAATCCGGCTTTCTGCGAGCTGCTGGGCTTTGCGCGGGACGAGGTACTGGGCCGCACCTCGTCCGAGCTGCACATCTGGGCGAATGAACACGAGCGCGAGCGGCTGCTGGACACCTACCAGCGCGAGGGCAAGGTAGACCGACTGCCCCTGGTGGCGCAGCGCAAGGGCGTCCATATTCCGGGTCTGATGTCGGCACGCTCTGTGGTGGTCAATGGTGAAAACTGCTTTGTTTTCGTTTTCCACGACATCACCGAAGCCCAACGCACCAGCGATGAACTTCGGGCGCTGTACCACCAGTTGCAGCAAGCCGGCCGCCTGGCCCGGCTGGGAGCCTGGGAGGATGAGCGCGGCCGGGGCCTGGTGTACTGGTCGGACGTATGTTTTGACATCCACGGCCTGCCCCCCCACCAGCCCCCGCCGCGCGACTACATAG
>DATLGV010000096.1:0-3234 GCA_035540275.1 Acidovorax sp.
GTTCAAGAAGATCATCGGCTCGCGCGTGCCCGCCACCTCGCGCGCCAGGGCCTGCGCGGCCTTGGCGACCTCCATCACATAAAACGGTTCAATGCGCTCGGCGCGCGTGGAAAACTTCATGGAATGGCATCCTGCCCCGACCGGGCCCCTGGTGGACGTGGTGGCGTGAGGGCGTAGAAAGAAAAGAAACCAAGCCGCGCCGGCTCAAAGGGCAGGGCGGCGGCGGTGCAGGGCGGGGTCAGGCGGCGGCCGCGCCTGCGGCCTTGTCGGCGGCCACTTCCACCGCACGCAGTTGGGGGGCCAGACCGTTGAGCACCGCGTTCACGTACTTGTGGCCGTCCGTGCCACCAAACTCCTTGGCGAGTTCGATGCACTCATTGAGCACCACGCGCCAGGGCACATCCAGGCAGTTCTGGAACTCGTACACGCCGATCCACATGGTGGCGCGCTCGATGGGCGAGATTTCGGCCATCTTGCGGTCCAGCAGCGGGATGATCAGCGCGTCCATGCTGGCGGCGTGCTCGATGCAGCCGTGCAGCAGTGCGTCGTAGTGGGCCGAATCGGCCTTGTGAAAGCCCGCCAGGTCGCGCGTGAATGCGTCGATGGCATGGGCGTCGTTGCCGCCCACCAGGTGCTGGTACAGCGCCTGCAGCGCAAACTCGCGCGCGCGGCTGCGGTTGGACTTGGCGGCTGCCTTGCGCGTGCCCGTGCTCTTGAGGCCGGTGCGGCTCTGCTTGGGCGGGCGTGCCGACGATGGCGTGGGGGTGTTTTCGCTCATGACAGTTCGTCCAGCAGGTTGGCCATTTCCACCGCCACGCGGGCCGCGTCCACGCCCTTTTCGGTCTGGCGGGCGATGGCTTGTTCCATGTTCTCGGTGGTGATGATGGCGTTGGCAATCGGGATCTGGTAGTCCAGCGACAGGCGCGTGACGCCCGCGCCGGATTCGTTGGCCACCAGCTCGAAGTGGTAGGTCTCGCCGCGGATGATGCAGCCCAGCGCGATCAGCGCGTCGTATTCATCGGCCTCGGCCAGGGCCTGCAGGGCCACGGGCACTTCGAGTGCGCCAGGCACCAGCACGTGCTTGATGTGTTTCTCTTGCACGCCCAGGGCCAGCAGCTCTGTGCGGCAGGCGGCGGCCAGGGTGTTGGTGATGCTCTCGTTGAAACGGGCCTGCACGATGCCGATGTGCAGCTTCTTGCCGTCCAGTTTGTCTGCGGTGCCTTTGTCTGCGCCAAACATAGTGATCCTGTTCCTGTCTTTATTCTTTGGGGATGAAGCCGGTGATTTCGAGGCCGTAGCCGGTCATGCTGGGCATGCGGCGCGGCTGGCCCATCAGCGCCATCTTGTGCACGCCACATTCGCGCAGGATCTGCGCGCCCACGCCGTAAGTGCGCAGGTCCATGCGGCCGCGCTCGGGTGCCTGTGCAGAGCGGGCGGTGCCTTCAAACTGCGCCAGCAGTTGCGCGGCGCTTTCGCCACAGTTGAGCAGCACGGCCACGCCCTTGCCCTGTTTGGCCAGGTATTGCAGGCTGGTGTCCAGGCCCCACGAGTGCATGGAGCGGTTGATTTCGAGCGCATCGAACACCGACAGCGGCTCGTGCACCCGCACGGGCACCACGTCGTCGGCGCTCCATTGGCCCATGACCAGTGCCAGGTGCACGGCCTGGCTGGGTTGGTCGCGGAAGGCGTGGGCGGTGAACTCGCCATAGGCCGTGTGCAGCGTGCGCGTGCCGACCTTTTCGACCAGCGACTCGTTGCGGCTGCGGTATTCGATGAGGTCGGCAATGGTGCCGATCTTGATACCGTGCTCGGCCGCAAACAGCTGCAGATCGGGCAGACGGGCCATGGTGCCGTCGTCCTTCATGATCTCGCAGATCACCGAGGCGGGGCTGCAGCCCGCCATGGCGGCCAGGTCGCAACCGGCTTCGGTATGGCCCGCGCGCATCAGCACGCCGCCATCCACGGCCTGCAGCGGGAAGATGTGGCCGGGCTGCACCAGGTCGGTGGGCTGGCTGTTGCGGTCCACGGCCACCTGCACAGTGCGGGCGCGGTCAGCGGCGGAGATGCCGGTGGTCACGCCCTCGGCGGCCTCGATGGAGACGGTGAACGCCGTGCTGTACACCGTGCCGTTGCGCGCGGCCATGGGCGGCAGCTTGAGAAACTCGCAGCGTTCGCGGGTGAGCGTCAGGCAGATCAGGCCCCTGCCGAAGCGGGCCATGAAGTTGATGGCCTCGGGCGTCACGTGGTCGGCGGCCAGGACGAGGTCGCCTTCGTTTTCGCGGTCTTCTTCATCCACCAGGATGACGATGCGCCCGGCGCGCATCTCGGCCACGATGTCCTCGACGGGCGAGATCGGCACAGGGGTGAGGGGGGTGTTCATGGAAGGTTGGGGCTTTCTGTGGAGCCTCTGGCGGCTTGCCAGCTGGCGGTGTGCTGCAGCACAGGTCCCCGTGGCCGGGGGCAACGGCTGTGCCCCCAAGAAACCGCCCCAAAGAACATGCGATGCGGCGCTGCCGCACGTCAAAGGGGCTGGGGAGCCTCTACATGAATCATCGCACCGCGTGCATCTGCTGCGGTCTCGGGCGGTCTGCTGCGTTGCAAATGCTCCCAATAGCCCTGCTATTGCTGTGCTTTGCGCCTTGCAACCCATCCCGATCCGCAGCGCACACGCCGCGTCATTCATGCAGAGGCTCCTGTGCCCCCGAAGCCTGGATTTTAGTGCACCGGGGCCTGCTTGGTGTCTGAACGCTGCTGTGCCTGACGCAGATCAGATGGCGCTGCCCTGCAACACCACGTCCGACGTGGGGTAGGCCACGCAGGGCAGCACGCAGCCTTCTTCCTTTTCTTCGGCCGTGAGGCCCGGCCATTCGATGGCGTAGCGCACGGTGCCTTCGACCAGCTGGCCCAGGCAGGTGCGGCAGGTGCCGTTGCGGCAGGAGCTGGGCCAGTCGATGCCGCCTTGCTCCAGGGACAGCAGCAGCGGCTGCTCGGGCCAGGCGTCGCACTGGGCGCCCTCGGGCTCGACCTTGGCGATGAAAAAGGGGGCGGCGGTGGGTGTCGTCATGGGCGTGTCACTTCAGGGTTGGTGGGCGGCGTGGGTCCATACCAGCAGCAGGTTGTTGGCGGGCATCGCGTGCCGCGCGGCCAGTTGCAGGCCGGCGTGGGCAGCCACGGCCGTCACGTCTTCGATGCGGCGGATGCCCCAGGCGGTGTCTTGCGCGCGCAGGCTGGCGT
>DATLGV010000097.1:0-8127 GCA_035540275.1 Acidovorax sp.
GTCGCTCACGCCGGGGGTGCCAGCGTCGCTCACATAGGCCACCCGCTGGCCCTGCTGCAGCCGGTGTACCACGTTCTGCGCGGCTTCGGCCTCGTTGTGCTGGTGCGCGGCCAGCAGCTGGTTCGCGCCCTTGTCGATGCCATAGGCCCGCAGCATGGACTGCGTGTGGCGCGTGTCCTCGCAAGCCACCGTGTCGGCCAGTTGCAGCACGTGCAGGGCCCGCAGGGTGATGTCGGCCAGGTTGCCGATGGGCGTGGCCACCACATACAGCGCGCCCTGCGGATAATGCTGCGCAGCGGCGGCGTCGTGCGCCGCACTCTGGGCTGAAGCGAAAGATGCGCTCAATGAATTTCCTTGGAAAAAGACCACCCGCCGTTGCCACCCCGGGGGCTGCCAAAAAAGCCACCACGCGCGAGCGGGGCAACGCTGCCGAGGACCAGGCACTGGCCCATCTGCAGGCGGCGGGCCTGCAACTGGCGGTGCGCAATTATCGGACGCCCGGGCGTGGTGGGGGCGAGATTGATCTGGTGATGCGCGACCGGGACGGCACCCTGGTGTTTGTGGAGGTGCGCAGCCGCACGCACGGCGGCTTTGGCGGCGCTGGTGCCAGCATCAGCGCGACCAAGCAGCAGCGCATCATCTTTGCCGCGCGGCACTACCTGATGCGCTTGCCGTCGCCACCGCCCTGCCGTTTTGACGTGGTGCTGGTGGAGGACGGGGTGCAGTGGCTCCGGGCGGCGTTCGACGCGCAGTCGTAGCGGGCGCCATACCGGTCGCCAGCGCAATGCAGGTGGCTACGGTTTGCTACAAAAGCTGTAACACGCGGCGGGTATCATCGGGCCCTCATGCTTGAGCAACGCATCCAACAGCATTTCATCGACAGCGCCGACCTGAAGTACCAGGCCGCGCAAACCCTGAGCCACCCCATTGCGGCTGCCGTGCAGGCGGTGCTGGCCTGCGTGACCAGCGGCGGCAAGGTGCTGGCCTGTGGCAACGGCCCGTCGGCCGCCGAGGCACAGCAGTTCGCAGCCTTCTGCGTGGCGGGCTTTGAACGCGAACGCCCCGAGCTGGCCGCGCTGGCGCTCACCTCCGACAACACGCTGCTCACGGCGGCTGCGGGCAGCCACGATGCCACCCAGCAGTTTGCGCGCCAGGTGCGCGCCCTGGGCCAGGCGGGCGATGTGCTGCTGGCCCTGACGGTGCATGGCAACGACCCCAATCTGCTGGCCGCTGCCGAGGCCGCGCACGAGCGCGACATGACCGTGGTGGTGCTGGCGGGCCGCACCGGTGGCAAGCTGGCCGCCATGCTGCGGGAGACCGATGTCTTGATCAGCGTGCCCCACGACCGTGCGGCGCGCGTGCGCGAAGTCCATACGCTGGTACTGCACTGCCTGAGCGACGGCGTGGACGCACAGTTACTTGGTGAACAGGAGATTCCACTATGAACCCGACAACCCTGAACCGTACCCGCCGCGTGGTGGGCACTGCCCTGGCTGCTGCCACGCTGGCCGCCGCACTATCGGCCTGCGCGCCCCTGATCGTGGGCGGCGCCGTGGTCGGCGGCGTGATGGCGGTGGACCGGCGCACGGCCGGCACCCAGATCGAGGACGAAGGCATCGAGCTGCGCGCGGCCAATCGCATCCGCGAAAGCCTGGGCGACCGGGCCCACGTCAATGTGACCAGCTACAACCGCCAGGCGCTGCTGACCGGTGAGGTCGCCACGGCCCAGGACCGCCAGGCGGTGGAGCAGCTGGTGTCGCAGGTTGAGAACGTGCGCTCGGTCGTCAATGACCTGGCGGTGATGCCCCCTTCGACGCTGAGCCAGCGGTCCACGGACACCTTCATCACCGGCAAGGTGCGTGCGAGCCTGGTGGACGCGCAGGACATTTCTGCCAACTCCTTCAAGGTGGTGACCGAGCGCAACACCGTCTACCTGATGGGCCGTGTCTCGCAGCGCGAGGCCAACCGCGCCACGGACATCGCCCGTGGCGTGAGCGATGTGCGCAAGGTGGTGCGCGTGTTCGAGATCGTCTCGGAAGAAGAGCTGCGCCGCATCGCGCCGCAGCCTGCGCCGGTCACCACGGACACCAAGCCGGCTGGCGGCTAAGGGCGGGGTTCAGACCACAGGGTCCAAGTCCCAGACCGCAGCGCGTGGTTTGGGACTTTTTTTATTTGCGTGTAGCGCGCGGGCTCCGCTGCTCTGCCACACGTCGCCGGCGGCTGCGGGGTTACTTCAGGCGCTGAATCAGGCTGGACGTATCCCAGCGGTTGCCGCCCATCTTCTGCACATCGGCGTAGAACTGGTCCACCAGCGCCGTCACGGGCACGCGCGATCCGTTGCGCTTGGCCTCGTCCAGCACCAGGCCCAGGTCCTTGCGCATCCAGTCCACCGCAAAGCCGAAGTCGAACTTGCCGTCCACCATGGTCTTGCCGCGGTTGTCCATTTGCCAGCTTTGGGCGGCGCCCTTGCCGATCACTTCCAGCACCTGTTTCATGTCCAGCCCGGCGTTCTGGCCAAACGCCACGGCCTCCGACAGGGCCTGGACCAGCCCGGCGATGCAGATCTGGTTGACCATCTTGGCCAGCTGGCCCGAGGCGCTGGCGCCCAGCAGCGTGAAGGCGCGCGAGAACGCCATGGCCACGGGTTGAGCGGCCTCGAAGGCGGCCGCATCGCCGCCGCACATCACCGTGAGCGTGCCGTTCTGTGCGCCCGCCTGGCCGCCCGACACAGGGGCATCCACAAACTGCAGGCCCAGCGCCTGGGCAGCGGCATACAGCTCGCGCGCCACCTCGGCCGATGCGGTGGTGTGATCCACGAAAATGGCGCCGGGCTTCATGCCTGCAAAGGCGCCATCTGCGCCCAGCGTCACGGAGCGCAGGTCGTCGTCATTGCCCACGCAGCAGAACACGATGTCCGCGCCTGCAGCTGCCTCGCGGGGCGTCGCCGCCTGTTTGGGGGCCTTGGTGCCTGCATATTCCGCGCACCATGCTGCGGATTTGGTAGCAGTCCGGTTGTACACCGTGACTTCATGACCGGCCAGCGCCAGGTGGCCAGCCATGGGGTAGCCCATCACGCCCAGGCCCAGAAAGGCGACCTTGCGGGAGGGGGTTGCGTCGTAGTTGCGGGGATTGGTGCTTGGCATGGTGTGCTCGCGTGATGATCTGTCAGTATGGGTCAAAACGAAAACCCGCCCAGGAGGGCGGGTGAAGCAGGGCGAAGGCGTGTGGGGCTGGCTCTGGCGTCACACGATCGCGAAATGCTCGGTGCCCTGGGCCAGGTCGGGCGACTTGGCGCGCTGGCTGTTGAGCTTGATCTGCAGGCGCAGGTCGTTGAGCGAGTCGGCATTGCGCAGCGCGTCCTCGTAGCTGATGACGTTGGCTTCGTACAGGTCGAAGAGCGACTGGTCGAAGGTCTGCATGCCGAGGTTGCGGCTTTTTTTCATGATCTCCTTGATCTCGGAGATATCGCCCTTGAAGATCAGGTCGGAGATCAGCGGGGTGTTGAGCATCACTTCCACGGCAGCGGCGCGGCCCTTGCCGTCCTGCTTGGGGATCAGGCGCTGCGAGACCAGGGAGCGCAGGTTCAGCGACAGGTCCATCAGCAGCTGTGCTCGGCGCTCTTCGGGGAAGAAGTTGATGATGCGGTCCAGCGCCTGGTTGGCGCTGTTGGCGTGCAGCGTGGCCAGGCACAGGTGCCCGGTTTCGGCAAACGCCACGGCATGCTCCATGGTTTCGCGGTCGCGGATTTCGCCCATCAGGATCACATCGGGCGCCTGGCGCAGCGTGTTCTTGAGAGCTGCCTCCCAGCTGTCGGTGTCCAGGCCCACCTCGCGCTGCGTCACCACGCAGTTCTTGTGCGGGTGCACGAATTCGATGGGGTCTTCCACCGTGATGATGTGGCCGAACGAGTTCTCATTGCGCCAGTCGACCATGGCGGCCAGCGTGGTCGACTTGCCCGAGCCCGTGGCACCCACCAGGATGCACAGGCCGCGCTTGGTCATGGTCACTTCCTTGAGCACCTGCGGCACGCCCAGGCCATCGATGGTGGGCAGCGTGAGCGGGATGGTCCGCATCACCATGCCCACATGGCCCTGCTGGATGAAGGCGTTGACGCGGAAGCGCCCGATGCCGGCGGGCGAAATGGCGAAATTGCACTCCTTGCTGCGCTCGAAGTCGGCCACCTGCTTGTCGCTCATGATGGCGCGCGCCAGTGTGAGCGTGTGGTTGGGCGTGAGCGGCTGGGGCGACACCTTGGTCACCTTGCCATCGACCTTGATGGCGGGCGGAAACTCTGCCGTGATGAACAAGTCGCTGCCATTGCGGCTTACCATCAGCTTGAGCAGGTCATTGATGAATTTACTGGCCTGATCGCGTTCCATCAGAAGTTCTCCGGGGGGTGGTCGTCTGCCGGACGATCTGGGGTCGTGGATAGGTGCATCATTTCTGGTTGTCGCTCAGTCGTGCGCTCACCACGCGCAGGCGCAGTGACAGCTTGCGCGCCAGCAGTGCAATCAGGCTGGCGGCCAGTTGCGGGTCCTGGGTCATCATGTCGTCCATGGCCTCGGCGGAGAGCACGGCAATCTCGCAGTCGGTCAGCGTGGTGCAGGCCGAAAAGCGGATGCCGCTGTCCAGCAGCGACATCTCGCCCAGGATGTCCCCGGGGCGGGTCTCGGCCAGGCGCAGTTGCTCGCCCCAGGGCTGCACACGGTCCACGGCGATGGTGCCGGTGAGCAGCACCACCATGAAGTTGCCGTACTCGTCCTGGCGGATCACGTCGCGGTTGGAGGGAATGGCCGCAAACTCGAAAAAGCGCTCCATGCGCTCCACGGCGTCCTTGTCCAGGTGCGCCATGTATTTGTCCTTGGCCCACAGGCCTTGCAGCAGTTTGCCGCCCCGGCTGGTGGGCAGGCGCTTGGCGCCCACCTCCACGGCACGGGCCTCCCAGGGCACCAGCATGGAGTCGTCCACACCCTGGCCCGCGAAGGCGGTGGAGAACAGCACGGAGTCCGTGTGGTCGTCCGAGGGCTTGCCGCTGCGGGCTCTCATTTTCAGAAGGCTCAAAATGCCTTTCATATCGCGCTCCGGTATGCAGCGCCTGCAGGGGCCGCAATGTCGTTCATGGGGGGCGTGCTGCCGGGAAGGCTCAGCCGGGGAAGTTCTCGGGGATCTTGGCTTTGCTGCGCGCTTCGGCCGGGCTGATGATGTTGCGGCGCACGAGGTCGGTGAGGTTCTGGTCCAGCGTCTGCATGCCCACACTGTTGCTGGTCTGGATGGTGGAATACATCTGCGCCACCTTGGCCTCGCGGATCAGGTTGCGGATGGCGCTGGTGCCCAGCATGATCTCGTGCGCAGCCACACGGCCCGAGCCGTCCTTGGTCTTGCACAGCGTCTGCGAGATCACGGCCTGCAGCGATTCGGACAACATGGCGCGGACCATTTCCTTTTCTTCGGCCGGGAACACGTCGATGATCCGGTCGATCGTCTTGGCGGCGCTCGAGGTGTGCAGTGTGCCGAACACCAGGTGGCCCGTTTCAGCGGCCGTCATGGCCAGGCGAATGGTTTCCAGGTCGCGCATTTCACCCACCAGGATGGCGTCCGGGTCTTCACGCAGTGCGGACTTGAGCGCCGCCGCGAACGACAGCGTCATCGGGCCGACTTCGCGCTGGTTGATCAGGCATTTCTTGGATTCGTGCACGAATTCGATCGGGTCTTCCACCGTGAGGATGTGGCCGTACTCGGATTCGTTGAGGTAGTTGACCATGGCCGCCAGCGTGGTGGACTTGCCCGAGCCTGTGGGGCCGGTCACCAGCACCAGGCCGCGCGGCTTGAGGGCCAGGTCGCCGAAGATCTTGGGGGCGTTGAGCTGCTCCAGGGTCAGGATCTTGCTCGGAATGGTACGGAACACCGCGGCCGCGCCCCGGTTCTGGTTGAATGCATTGACGCGAAAGCGCGCAAGTCCGTCGATCTCGAAGGAAAAATCGACCTCCAGAAACTCTTCATACGTCTTGCGCTGCGCGTCGCTCATGATGTCGTACACCATGGCGTGCACGGTCTTGTGGTCCAGCGCATCCACGTTGATGCGCCGCACGTCGCCGTGGACCCGGATCATGGGCGGCAGACCGGCAGAAAGGTGCAGGTCGGAGGCCTTGTTCTTCACGCTGAACGCGAGCAATTGGGTAATGTCCACGGAGTCCCTCTGTCGTTTGGTACGCTTGCCAAACATTATGACCACGATTGCTAACAACCTCCAACAGGTTATGGGCAGGATCGCCCAGGCGTGCCAGGCCGCCGGCCGCGGCCCGGCCGAGGTGGGCCTGCTGGCCGTATCCAAGACCTTTGGCGCCGATGCAGTGCTGCAGGCGGTGGCTGCAGGCCAGCATGCTTTTGGTGAGAACTACATCCAGGAGGGCGTGGACAAGATCGCCGCAGTGCGCGCTGTCGTGCCCGGTGTGGCGCTGCAGTGGCATTGCATCGGTCCCATCCAGAGCAACAAGACCCGCCCGGTGGCCGAGCACTTCGACTGGGTGCATACGGTGGACCGGCTCAAGATCGCCGAGCGCCTGTCGGCACAGCGACCCGATCACCTGCCGCCGCTGCAGGTGTGCATCCAGGTCAACATCGAAGGTGGGCCCACCAAGTCCGGCGTGGCCCCTGCCGATGCGCTGGACCTGGTGCGCGCTGTCGCAAAACTGCCACGCCTGGTGGTGCGCGGGCTCATGAGCATTCCGGACCACGCGCCTGAATTTGAAGCGCAGCTGGCAATCCACCTGCGTGCCAGAACACTTTTTGATCAGATTGCTGCGCTGAAGGAGCCGGACCTGGCACAGTTCGACACCCTGTCCCTGGGCATGACGGCCGACCTGGAGGCCGCCATCCAGGCGGGCAGCACGCTGGTGCGCGTGGGCACCGGCATCTTCGGCGGCCGGACATACCCCGCCGGTTGAATGGGTCAGCCCGGCAGCGTGAAGCGCGCCACGCAGTCCAGCGCCGCTGTCACATCCGCCTCGCTCACATCCAGATGCGTCACCCAGCGCAGGCGGGTGGCGCCGCCGTAGAGGCTGCTGGTCACGCGCACGCCGTGCTGCGCCAGCCAGGCGGTGAAGGCTGGGGCCACCTCCGCGTGCAGGTCGGTGAAGAGGATGTTGGTCTGCCAAGGCAGCACGGTGATCCTGCCCTGCAGCACGGGGTGGCTGCGGTTGGCTTCGGCCAGCCCTTGCGCCAGCCGGTCCAGGCGGGCATGGTCCTCCGCCAGGCGCCGCACATGGCGCTGCAGCGCGTAATGCCCGGCCGCTGCCAGTACACCCGCCTGCCGCATGCCACCACCCAGGATCTTGCGCGTGCGCCGCGCCTGCCGGATGAAGTCGCGCGAGCCCAGTACCAGCGAGCCCACAGGCGCGCCCAGGCCCTTGCTCAGGCACAGCGACACCGAATCGAAATGGCTGCACAGGCTGCGCGCCTCGTCATACACATCCGTGCCATGGCGCGCGGCGTTGGCCGTGGCTGCGTTGAACATGCGCGCGCCATCCAGGTGCATCGCCAGCCCCCGGCTGCGGGCCAGCTGTGCCACCTCGGCGATGTAGGCGGGGGGCAGCACCTGGCCGCCGGTCGTGTTCTCCAGCACCACCAGGCGGGTGCGCGCAAAGTGCGGGTCGTCGGGCTTGATGGCGGCGGCGATGTCGGCCAGGCGCAGGGTGCCGTCGGGCTGGGTCTCCACCGGCTGGGGCTGGATGGATCCCAGCACCGCCATGCCGCCGGCCTCCCAGCGGTAGGTGTGCCAGCTCTGGCCCACGATGGCCTCGTCGCCGCGCTGGCAGTGGCCCCACAGCGCGATCAGGTTGGTCTGCGTGCCCGAGGGGGCGAACAGCGCGGCCTCAAAGCCCAGCAGCTCGGCAGCATGGTCCTGCAGCGCGTTCACCGACGGGTCGTCGGCAAACACATCGTCGCCCAGCGGCGCGTTGAACATGGCCTCGCGCATGGCGGGCGTGGGCTGGGTGACGGTGTCGCTGCGAAAGTCGGGCATGGGCGTCCTGCAGATAAAAGACGCATGTTAGCGGTGCTCTGTCACCGCTGCGGGGCTTGGGGGTTTGGGGCATGGCGGCGGGCGCAGCGGCTGTGTGGGTTGTCAGG
>DATLGV010000098.1:0-2933 GCA_035540275.1 Acidovorax sp.
TCCTTCCAGTCGCGCACATCCACGTCGGCATCCACCACCACGATGAACTTGGTGTACATGAACTGGCGCAGATGGCTCCACACGCCCATCATCACGCGCCGCGCGTGGCCTGCGTAGGCCTTGCGGATGCTGACCACGGCCATGCGGTAACTGCAGCCTTCGGGCGGCAGGTAGAAGTCCACGATCTCGGGGAACTGCTTTTGCAATAGCGGGATGAACAGCTCGTTCATCGCCAGGCCCAGCACGGCGGGCTCATCGGGCGGTTTGCCGGTGTAGGTGCTGTGGTAGATCGGGTCTTTACGCATCGTGATGCGGTCCACGGTGAGCACGGGGAATTCGGCGCATTCGTTGTAGTAGCCGGTGTGGTCACCGTAGGGGCCTTCCAGCGCGTGCTGCCAGCCGCTGGGGTGGTTGGCATCGGGCTGGATATGGCCTTCGAGCACGATCTCGGCCGTCGCAGGCACCTGCAGGGGCACGCCCAGCGCAGGGGTGACCTCGGTGCGCGCGCCGCGCAGCAGGCCGGCAAACTGGTATTCGCTCAAGCTGTCGGGCACGGGCGTGACGGCGCCCAGCAGCGTGGCGGGGTCGGCGCCCAGCGCCACGGCCACGGGGTAGGGCTGGCCGGGGTGCTGGGCGCAGTGGTCGGCAAAGTCCAGCGCGCCGCCCCGGTGCGCCAGCCAGCGCACGATGACCTGGTTGCGCGAGAGCACCTGCTGGCGGTAGATGCCCAGGTTCTGCCGCGCCCTGCGCGGGCCGCGCGTGATGGTGAGGCCCCAGGTGATGAGCGGGGCCACATCGCCGGGCCAGCAGTGCTGCACGGGCAGGCGCGCCAGGTTGATGTCCGGCCCTTCCCACACTTCTTGCTGGCAGGGCGCGCCGCGCGCCACGGTATGCGGCGCCATGTTCCACAGGGTCTTGAGCAGCTGGCCCATGCCCAGCATGTCCTTGAAGCCCTTGGGCGCCTCGGGCTCCTTGAGGGTGGCCAGCAGCTCGCCCAAAGTGCGCACGCCGCGCAGGTCGGGCACGCCCATGGCGCGCGCCACGCGGGCGGGGGTGCCAAACAGGTTGGTCAGCACCGGCATGCGATGGCCTGTGGGCTGTTCGAACAGCAGCGCCGGCCCGCCGGCGCGCAGCACGCGGTCGCTGAGCGCGGTCATCTCCAGGTGGGGCGAGACGCTGCCCTCCACACGGCGCAGGTCGCCCGTGGCTTCGAGCTGGGCCATGAAGTCGCGCAGGTCGCGGTAGGCCATGTCGGGTCCAGAATATGAATGAAATTGGGCTCTAGCGCTTATTCAATAAGCGCGAGAAGCTATGAATCAAGGAGCATCCAACTCCAGCCCCTGCCAGCGCGGCGCCAGGTCGTGCGGCACGTCGATGAGGTCGAGCGCGCGCGCCACGCTGTAGTCCACCACTTCGCCCACGGTCTGCGGGCGCAGGTAGAAGGCGGGCAGCGGCGGGCAGATGATGCCGCCCATCTCGGTCACGGCCACCATGTTGCGCAGGTGCGTGAGGTGCAGGGGCGACTCGCGCACCATCAGCACCAGGCGGCGGCGCTCCTTGAGGGCCACGTCGGCCGCGCGCGTGAGCAGGTTGTCGGCCAGGCCATGCGCAATGGCGGCCAGCGTGCGCATGGAGCAGGGTGCGACCACCATGGCGTGGCACTGGAACGAGCCGCTGGCAATGGCTGCGCCGACGTTGGCCACGTCGTGTACGCGGTGCGCCAGGGCACAGGCGGCGGGGCGGTCCATGTCCAGCTCGTGCTGCAGGTTGCGCCAGCCTGCGTCAGAGACGACCAGGTGCGTCTCCACGCCCGGCTGGCTGCGCAGCACCTGCAAGAGGCGCGCGCCATACACGGCGCCGCTGGCGCCCGAGATGGCCACGATGACGCGGCGGGGGGATTCGGAATCAGCCATGGGGCACCCCCTCGGCGGCCGGGGCACGCAGCGGCTCGGCCTGCTGGTCGGCCTCGACCTGCTCCAGCACCAGGGCGGCCTGCACGGGGTCGAAGTCTTCGTGCACGCGCTTTTTCACGCCGTATTGCTGCAGCTGGTAATGCCGGTCGGCGGCAATGCCGTGGCGCGCGAGCGTGCTTTTGACGCAGACCAGCGGGCAACCATCGAGCGCGATGATGGGCCGGCCCGATCGCACAGTCTTCATCAGGTGCGGCACATCGCCCCCCACCCCGGCGATGCACGACATCTCGGCGACGCCGCGCCTATCGAGCTGCAGTGCCACGTGGTTGGCCAGCTGCGCGGCGCTGGAGCAGCCGGAGCAGGAGTAGACCAGGGGATGGTTCAGGGGATCGGTGTCGGCGGTCATGGGTCAGCCTCCGGTGCGCGAGCGGGGTGTGGGGTCCAGACGGCGGCGCAGTTGGCCCAGCACCTGGCGCGGCGCCAGCTTGTGCGCCCACTGGCGCGGGTCCAGCACGGGCAGCTCGATCGCATCGAGCGCGTTCTTCACCACCAGGCCCAGCTCGGTGTCGCCCTCCATCGACAGGCGGCGGCTGAAGAACAGCGTGTCGGGGTCCTGCTGGCGCTGGGCGAGCAGCAAGAAGTCATGGGCGGTGGCGCTCAGCGTGACATCGGCCACCTGCGGCGGCACCAGCGGCGCATGGGGGGCAAAGCGCTGGCCGGTCCAGGCAAAGTCGAACGCCAGCCGCGCATCGCGCACCTGCACCCGCATCTTCTTGTGCAGCAGCACCTGGCCCACGTCCGCGGGCAGGTGGCGCGCCAGCGCCAGGTTGAGCGCCGTCACCAGCAGCAGTGAGCCCGGGTAGGCCGGAAGGCGCGCCAGCACGGCGCCCACGGGTGCAGGCACGACCCGTGGAAAAGAGGGAGGAGAAGCCGCCATGGAACAGAATGGGGAAAAGGGCCCTCAGGCCACGTAGAAAAACACGGTGAAGAAGTGGCAGACGCTGCCGCCCAGCACAAACA
>DATLGV010000099.1:0-1607 GCA_035540275.1 Acidovorax sp.
CTCAACGCCCTCAAGTACGACGCGGGCACCGCCAGCAGCGCACAGGTCACGCGCGAGGCGGCCAAGCAGTTTGAATCGCTGTTCATGCGCGAGCTCATCAAGAGCATGCGCGATGCCACGATGAAGTCCGGCCTGATGGAAGGCGAGCAGGCCAGCCTGGGCCAGGACATGCTGGACCAGCAGCTGTCGGTCAGCATGTCGGGCCTGCAGGGCGGCCTCTCGGAAGCCATTGCCCGCCAGCTCTCGCGCCAGATGGGGGGTGCAGATGCCAACTTTTCGGTGCCTTCCACGCTGAGCCTGCCACAGGCCCAGCCCCGGTCTGCGGCTTCCGCCACCACGTCGTCCGTCGACACCACCCTGCCGGTGCCCAAGGGTCGCGAAGGCTTTGTGCAGCACCTGAGCGGCACGGCCGAGCGCGTGGCGCAGGAGAGCGGCATTCCCGCCAGCTTCATGCTCGGCCAGGCCGGGCACGAAACCGGCTGGGGCAAGAGCGAGATCAAGACCGCCAACGGCGGCAACTCGTTCAACCTGTTCGGCATCAAGGCGGGCAAGGGCTGGACCGGCAAGGTGGCCGAGGTCACCACCACCGAATACATCAATGGCGCGCCGCGCAAGGTGGTGGCCAAGTTCCGTGCGTACGACTCGTACGAGGACTCCTTCCGCGACTACGCCAAGCTGATCACCGACAGCCCGCGCTACGAAAAAGCCCAGGCCACGGCCAAGACGGGTTCTGCCGTGGCCTACGCGGCCGAGCTGCAAAAGGCGGGCTATGCCACCGACCCCGAGTACGCCAAGAAACTCAGCGGCGCCATCAACAGCGCGCTACGTGTACAGCGCGCCCAGGCGTGATGGACAAGAAGAACCGAGGTAAGCCATGAGTCTGCTCAACGTCGGCGCCCGCGCCCTGCTGGCCAATCAGGTGGCCTTGCAGACGGCGGGCCACAACATTGCCAACGTCAGCACGCCCGGCTATTCGCGCCAGACGGTGCAGCTGGCCACGGTGCAAGGCCAGTTCACGGGCGGAGGCTACATCGGCCAGGGCGTCGATGTGCAGACCATCGTGCGCAACCAGAGCGAGCTGCTCACACGCCAGTCGGCCACGGCCGGCTCGGTGCAGGCGGCGGACATCGTGCGCGCCGAACGCCTGCGCCAGCTGCAGGAGATCTTCAGCGGTGGCACCGCGGGCCTGGGCGCGGCCATCAACGACATGATGAACGCGTTTTCCGATGTGGTGAGCTCGCCCACCGACATCACGGCCCGCAACGTGGTGCTCACGCGCATGGACGAAACCGCAGCGCGCATGCGCTCCTCGGCCGGTCAGATCCAGGAAATCCAGTATGCGATCTCCGAGCAGCTGGGCAGCAGCATCACCGCCGTGAACAGCCTGGCCCAGCAGATCGCGGGGGTGAACGAGCAGATCGCCCGCGCCCGCGGCAATGGCCAGACGCCCAACGATCTGCTGGACCAGCGCGACCAGCTCATCCGCGACATCAACCAGTACGTGCAGACCACGCAGATCCCGGCCGACGACGGCACGGTGGGCCTGTTCGTGGCGGGCAGCCAGCCGCTGGTGCTGGGCACCACGGCCACCAGCCTGTCGATTGGCG
>DATLGV010000100.1:0-5167 GCA_035540275.1 Acidovorax sp.
CTCCAGCAGGGCCTTGACCTGGGGAGGGATGGCGCGCGGAGCATCGCCAGCCCCGGTGGCTGCGGTTGCGGCCGGGGGGCTTCCTGGCGATCGTGCGGCGGCGGGGTCCGCGGGCGCCGATGCGGCACTGCGCCCTGGCTCGCCGCGCGGCGTGGCCGATGCCCCCGCAGGCGCACTGCCCGGTGTGGCGGGCGCCGATGCCGGGCCGGGTGTGGCAGAAGACGCGGGCGCGCCGGCGGGTGCGCTGGCCGCCCCGCTGGCACCGCTGGCGGCCATTTGCGCCCGGCGCTCCCGCAGGAAGGCGCGGCGCTCCTCCGGGCTCATTTTCTGCAGCTTCTCCCGCACCTCGGGAGGCAGCGACGCCAGGAACGCCCGGCGCTGGGCCGCCTGCTCCTGCGCGGCCTGGTCCGCCCGGCTGACGGCACCGGAATCGATCACCGCCACCTTGGCGCCCTCCCGCAGCCGGTCGATCCCGTCGGTGACGACCTGGTCGCCCTCCGCCAGCTCGCCCTCGATGCTCACGCGGTCGCCATCGGTCACCCCCACGCGGATGCGGCGCTGCGTGACCGTGCCGTCCTGCTGCACCAGGTACACGTAGTTGTTCTGCACGGCCGTGGTGGGCACGGTGAGCACTGCGCTCAGCAGGTTCACCTGCAGGCGCACGTTCACGAACTGGTTGGGGTACAGGGCGCCGTCGTCGTTGGCAAACGCGGCCTTGACCTTGATGGAGCCCGTGGCCGTGTCGATGGCGTTGTCCAGCGCCACCACGCGGCCCTTGGCGAGCGGGCGGCGGGCCTCGCGGTCCCACAGTTCCACAGGCAAGTCCTCGCCTGCGGCCAGGCGCCGGCGCATCTGGGCCAGATGGGTCTCGGGCACCGAGAACGCGGCGTCAATCGGCCGCACCTGGTTGATGGTGACGATACCGTTCGCATCGCCCGGGCCCACCACGTTGCCCCGGTCGGCCTGGCGCAGGCCCAGGCGGCCGGCAAACGGCGCGGTGACCTGGGTGTAGCTCAGCTGCAGGCGGGCCGCATCCACCTGCGCCTGGTCCGCCGCCACGGTGCCCTCCAGCTGGCGCACCAGCGCGGCCTGGGTGTCGACCTGCTGCGCGGCAATCGAGTCTTTGGCCTGCAGCTCCTGGTAGCGCTTCAAGTCCAGCTGCGCGTTCTTGAGCAGGGCCTGGTCACGGCGCAGCGTGCCCTCGGTCTGCGCCAGCGTGGCCTGGAAGCCGCGCGGGTCGATCTCGGCCAGCACCTGGCCGGCACGCACCTCGTCGCCCTCCTTGAAGCGCAGCGCCATCAGTTCGCCGCTGACCTTGGACCGCACCACAGCAGTCGCGCGGGCGCTCATGGTGCCGATGGCGCTGACCACCACCCGCACATCGCCCCGTTGTACCGTGCCCACCGACACGGGCTGCACGTTGCCGCCCCCGAAGCGACCGGGACCACCGCCCGGTCGGCGTGCGGGGCTGTCCCCTGAACCCGCGCCCCCTGCAGCGGCCGCAGCCGCGGCATCCTGGCGCTGCTTCCACCACCAGGCACCGCCCCCCACGGCCGCCAGCGCCACGGCGACCATCAACAACGCAGGGAGCCAGTGCAGCTTGCCAGACTGCAATCCGGCGGACTTCTGTGGACGGGCAAAAGAACGGTTCAGGGGCATGGTGGGGCGCAACAATGAACGGGCAAAGGGGTATGGTAGCCAGCGCACCCCCGGGGTCTGCCGTCTGGCAGGCCCCCTTTACCTGGGATTTACGCTGGCTTCGCGCGGGGTTTGCCGGTGTATCGGCGCCGCAGTCCCGGGGCCGGGATCAGCGGTTGGCGGTCAGCAGAAGGCCGCCGGCGCCCATGAAGAAACCGCCCGTGGCCTTGTTCAGGCGCGCCACACCGCGCGAGGTGCGGATGAAGCGGCGGATCTGGCGGCCAAAGCTGGCGTACACGGCGGTCGAGACAAATTCGCTGCCCAGATAGATGGAGCCGAGCACCAGAAACTGGCGCGCTGCGGGTTGTGCAGGATCGATGAACTGCGGGAAGATCGCCGCAAACAAAATGATGGCCTTGGGGTTGGTGATGCCCAATAAAAATTCCTGCGCGATCAGCGCACGCAGGCGCAGCGGCGCTGCCGCGCTACCCGCCAGCCCCCCTGCCGCCGCATCGTCGAGCGCCAGGCCATCGAACTCGCGGCTGCGCCAGGCCCGCCAGCCCAGCCAGAACAGGTAGGCCGCGCCCACCCATTTCACCGCCGTGAATGCCGCCTCGGAGGCGAGCAGCATGGCGCCCAGCCCCACGGCCGACACCGTCAGAAAAATCGCAAACGCCGCCGCCCGGCCCACCGTCGCGATCAGGGCCGCGCCCACGCCCGCGCGAATGCCGTTGTTGAGGCCGCAGAAGTTGTTGGGCCCGGGAGTGAGCGAGATCGCGATGGCAACCGGAACAAATAGCAGCGCATCCATGGGGTGGTCCTTGCAGGAAGAGGCGTGTGTGTGAGGGCAGACGTCAGCCCGGGCAGTCTACGGCAGGCCTTCACGCGCCGCCGACGGCCGCGCACAAGCCCCCAAGGCCCTCTCCACCACCCTGGAACCTGTTCACGCTCGCGCAGGGGGGCGTGCGCAGGGAGTCTTGAACAGATTTTAAAATCGCACCAGGTCGGCCACCGCGCCCCAGGGCACATCCGCCAGCGCTTCGTAGTGCGCCACCACGATCAGCCGGTCCGACCGCGCGGCCTGTGATGCCAGGGCCTGCGACAGATAGCGGATGGAGGGTTTGTCCAGCCCCCCCACAGGCTCGTCGATCAGGGCCAGGGAGGCATTCGAGGCCAAGGCGCCGGCCATCAGCACCTTGCGCTTGCTGCCGGTGGACAATGCATAAAAGGGCTTGTCCAGATGCTCGTGCAGCGCAAACCCATCGATGTGGGCCTTCAACGCTGCCGCATCCCACCGGAGGTACCGGGCAGGCAGGCTGCCAAGCCACCCCCGGGCCGTGAGCGGGTCCCATTCGGCGGAACGCGGGTCGGCCCAGAAAACCTGGGGCGCCCCGGCCGTGGACGCCTGGTTCAAATCCGCCCCTTGCAGCGTGATGCGGCCAGCCTGTGCCGTCAGTTCGCCCGCCAGCACGCGCAACAGGGTGGTCTTGCCGGTGCTCTCGTCGCCCCGCACCAGCGCCAGGCCTGCGGGCCAAGCCAGCGTCAGGCCTTCCAGCACCGCGCACTCCGGGTACGAAAACCGCAAATCCTCCACCTGCAAAAACATGCGCTCAGCCACCCTGCCCCCTCGATAGCGAAAACGGCAATTTTAGGGACGCGCTTCACGCACCGAGCGGCGAGGGTGCACTGCGGGTCGGCAGGGTCTGCCAGGCCCCAGGCGCGGCAACCGCTGCGGCCATTGCGGGGCATGGACAACGCCGCAGGTCGCCTGGCAAGGCACTTGTGCGACGCCAGAAAGACTTTGATTAAGATGAATCTTCATGCCGAACCCTCGCGGCACCCGCAATTTCCGAGGCTCATGGCCCGCGCAGCGCCCGAGCTGCGTTTGCAGGGTCACCGGCCCGCGCCTCGACGCCCACCTGCTGGAAATCCCCCCATGCCCCTGACCCTGAACTACCTCGACTTTGACTACAGCGAAGACAGCGACGGCAACGGGACCCTGGATGCCATGGCCAGCGCCCTGCCCCAACAGCTCCCCGCCTTGCAAGCCGAAATCTCCGCCGTGCTGGCCTGGGCACATGCGCACTGGCCCGGCACCTGTGCGCCGCTGGAAGACGGCGGCACCTGGCACTATGACTTGCACGGCGTGCAAGAGGTCCAGAGCAAGCTGGACCTTTCATTCGACGATGCAACCGGGCAGCTGCACATGGCCAGCGGCGGCGCAGCGCCACCGCGCACCACCCTGACGCTCACCCTCAGTGGAAGCAGCGACTTCTGTGCGGCCCTGCGCGAAGCCTTCGGGATGGACTGACCGGTCTTTTCACCGCTTCGCGCCGCGTTCGAATCAAAGGGTTAACCCCAGTTAACGACCAATAGCCCCACGTTACGAACAGGTTAGCACGCCGGCCTGCGCTTTCACCGGACTCGACGCTACAGTTGCGACTCTTTAGTTCAACTCGATACCGGAGAGTCTCATGCTGTCACGCCGTCACTTCCTGGGCGCAAGCCTGGCCACCACCGTTTACGCTGCGGGCTCGTTCGTGCCTGTGTGGGCGCAGAACGCACCCAATTTCGGCACCCCGACCTTGCCCAGCCCGGGTTTCCGGCGCATGAAGGTAGGGGATGTGGAGGTGATTGCCCTGAACGATGGCATCACGCGGCGCCCGCTGGGCGAGGAGTTCGTGAAGAACGCGCCGCTGGCCGAAGTGCGTGCATTGCTCGCGTCGCAAGGCCTGCCCACCGACTACATCGACGTGCCGTACACGCCGTTCCTGGTGGTGGCGGGCGCACGCAAGATCCTCATCGACACCGGCCTGGGCGAGTTCGGCGGCCCCACCACCGGCAAGCTGCTCGACAGCCTGCGTGCGGCGGGTCTGCAGGCTTCCGACATCGACACCGTGCTCATCAGCCACTTCCATGGCGACCACATCAACGGCCTGCGCAACAAGGCGGGCGAATGGACCTTCCCCAAGGCCAAGGTGATGGTGCCCGCGGCTGAACACGCCTTCTGGATGGACGATGCACGCATGGCTGCAGCCCCCGCCGGCATGAAGGGCGCATTCGAGAACGCGCGCCGCACCTTTGCCACCATGCCCGCAGACACGCTGGTGCAATTTGCCGCGGGCGCGGAAGTGGCACCAGGCATCCAGTCTGTGGCGGCCTATGGCCATACCCCCGGCCATACGCTGTTCGAGCTGAAGTCGGCGGGCCAGAACTTCTTCTATGTCGCCGACCTGACCAACGTGCCCGCCCTGTTCGCACGCAACCCCGACTGGGCCGTGACCTTTGACATGGACGCCGAGGCAGCCCGCAAGGTACGCCGCGAGGTATTTGCCCGCATCACCGCCAGCAACGCCATGCTGGGCGGCTTTCACTTCCCGTTCCCGGCCTTCGGCCGCGTGGCGGCCGCGGGCACCGGCTATGCCTTCCAGCCTGCAGCCTGAGCCCCGCGCCACCGGGGAGACCCCCGAGGCCCGAGGCGGCGGCGTTTCCCGGCGCAACTGGTTGGGCGCTGGCGCCGTGGGGGTGC
>DATLGV010000101.1:0-3993 GCA_035540275.1 Acidovorax sp.
GTACCTGACCTATCCGGTCAATGCACCGGTGCAGGACCGCTTTGCCGAAGGCATCCTGCAGACGCTGATCGAGATCGGTCCGCGCCTGCTCACTGCGCCCGAGCCCGTCTACGACGACCGCGCCAACCTCATGTGGGCCGCCACCATGGCGCTCAACGGCCTGATCGGCGCGGGCGTGCCGCAGGACTGGGCCACGCACATGATCGGCCACGAGCTGACGGCGCTGCACGGCATCGACCATGCGCGCACCCTGGCCATCGTGCTGCCCGCGCTGCTGAACGAGCGCCGGGTGGCCAAGCGCGCCAAGCTGCTGCAGTACGGCGAACGCGTGTGGGGCATCACCACCGGCACCGACGAGGAGCGCATCACCGCCGCCATCGAGCGCACGCGCGCCTTCTTTGAAAGCATGGGCATCGCCACGCGCCTGTCGGGCTACGGGCTGGGCGCCGACACGGTGGATGCCGCAGTGGCGCAGCTGGAGGCGCACGGAATGCTGCAGCTGGGCGAGCAGCGCGAGATCACGCCCGCCGTGAGCCGGCGGATTCTGGAGGCGGCGCTGTAAAACACGTTCTCAGGCCTGGTTTTCAGGTCTCATCGGCCGATAGGGCCTATCTTTAAAGCGCTATCAGCTCTTGTTTTTGTAGCAAATGAGTAGAGTTCATGCGGCTTCGACGGCCGCCTCCACCTGCACCAGGCAGTCGTAGAACGTCGGCGCCCGGCCCAGGTCCGTCAGCGCCTGGCTGGTCACCTCGTTCACGTTGGTGCCGTTCAGCCCCAGCTTGCGCCACCAGATACCCAGCCCGTTGACCACGCCGGGCCGCGCGCGGCGGGACACGGTGGCGTGGCACAGGTAGCTGCCCCGGTCGTTGAACACGCGCACCACGGCGTCGCTGGCGATGCCGCGCGCCTCGGCGTCGTCAGGGTGGATCTCCAGCACCGGGCGGCCTTCGATGTTGCGCAGGCTCTGCACATTCACGAAGGTGGAGTTCAAAAAGTTGCGCGCGGGCGGCGAGATCATCGCCAGCGGGTAGCGCGCGTTTGTGCCCTGCAGCTCGTAGTTGGGCAGGTGGTCGGGCAGGCCGTCCAGGCCCTGCGCGGCCAGGCGGGCGCTGTAGAACTCGCATTTGCCGGAGGGCGAGGGGAAGTTGCCCTCTGCGAACGGCGCATCGGGCAGCGCCAGCGTGGCAAAGCCCTGGGTCTCGAGCAGTGCGTAGTCCACGGCATCGCCAAACGCCTGGCGGCACAGGGTCTCGTCGCTGTCGGCAAAACACGGTTCGGTGAAGCCCATGCGCGCGGCCAGGTCGCGAAAGATCTGCGCATTGCTGCGGGCCTGGCCCTGGGGCGCAATGGCGGGGCGGTTGAGCAGCACATCGGTGTGGCCGTAGCTCAGGTGGATGTCCCAATGCTCCAGCTGCGTGGTGGCGGGCAGGACGTAGTCGGCGTAGTCGGCCGTGTCGGTTTTGAAATGCTCCAGCACCACGGTGAACAGATCCTCGCGCGCAAGGCCTTGCACCACCTTGCTGGAGTCGGGCGCCACGGCCACGGGGTTGCTGTTGTAGACCACGATGGCCTCCACCTTCGGTCCGAACGCGGGCGAGGCCTCGCGCAGCAGGTCGTCGCCAATGGTGGACATGTTGATGGTGCGCGGCGTCTTGCCAGCGGGCATCAGGTCCGGCCGCTGCAGCACGCCGCGCTGCGCCGGGAACTGGCCCGAGCTGGACAGCAGCACGCCGCCCGCGCGGTGGCGCCAGGCGCCCGTGAGCGCAGGCAGGCAGGCCACGGCGCGCACCGCATTGCCGCCGCCGCGCACGCGCTGCATGCCGTAGTTCAGGCGGATGGCGGCAGGCTTCGTCGTGCCATAGTCCTTGGCGAGCTGGCGGATCTGCTCCACGGGAATGCCGCACACCTCGGCCGCGCGCTCGGGCGGCCATTGCAGGGCGCGCTCGCGCAGCGGGTCCCAGCCCAGCGTGTGGCGCGCGATGTAGTCATGGTCCAGCCAGTCGTTCACGATCAGCTCGTGCATCAGCGCCAGGGCCAGCGCGGCGTCGGTGCCGGGGCGCAGGGCAATGTGCTCGTGGCACTTGTCGGCCGTCTCGCTCTTGCGCGGGTCGATGCACACCAGCTTGGCGCCGTTGCGCTTGGCCTGCTGGGCATAGCGCCAGAAGTGCAGGTTGCTGCCGATGGAGTTGCTGCCCCAGATGAGGATGAGCTGCGCCTCGGCAAAGAACTCCACCTTCATGCCCACCTTGCCGCCCAGGGTCTGCACCAGCGCCTCGGCACCGGCCGACGCGCAGATGGTGCGGTCGAGTTGCGCGGCGCCCAGCCGGTGGAAGAAGCGGCGGTCCATGCTCTCGCCCTGCACCATGCCCATGGTGCCCGCGTAGCTGTAGGGCAGGATGGCTTCGGGCGCGCGTGCGGCGATGGACTTCAGCTGCTCAGCGATGTCGCTCAGCGCCTCGTCCCAGGTCACGGGCACGAACTGGCCGGCCCCTTTGGCGCCTGTGCGCTTGAGCGGCGTGAGCACGCGCTCGGGGTGGTAGCTGCGCTCGGTGTACTTGCTCACCTTGGCGCACAGCGCGCCGTCGGTGTGGCGGTGGTCGGGGTTGCCCTGCACGCGGGTGGCCACGCCGTGCTCGTCCACGGTGGTGAGCAGGGCGCAGGTGTCGGGGCAGTCGTGCGGGCAGGCGCCACGCACCTGAATCGGTACCGATGGAAGGGAATGGGCGTCAGAAGGCGTGGGCATTCGGGGCTGGGTCGTTAAACTGGCTGTCAGGCTTGGAACGGGCGTGCATATGGCCCCCTGTGTCCACAAAGCTGCCTACCGGCAGTGCAGAGGGGGGTGCCCCTTCTTTCTTCTTACAAGAGCAGAGATTTCACCATGAACCAGACAGTATGGGGGCGCCGGCAGTTTTCGGTGGGCCTGGGAGCGGCAGCGCTGGGCGGGTTCGGCCTGGCACGTGCCCAGGGCGAAGGCCGGATCGTGCTGGGGCAGTCGGCCGCCTTCACCGGCCCTGCGGCCCAGCTGGGCGTGCAGTTCAACCAGGGCGCCAAACTCTTTTTTGACCAGCTCAACGCCCAGGGCGGCGTGGGCAAGCGCATGGTGGAGATACGCACCATGGACGACGGCTACGAGCCCGACCGCTGCGCCGAGAACACCCGCAAGCTGATTGCCGACGAAGTGTTCGCCCTGTTCGGCTACATCGGCACCCCCACCAGCCTGGCCGCGCTGCCCTTGTTCACCAAGGAGAAGGTGCCGTTTTTTGGCCCCTTCACCGGCGCCGAGGCGCTGCGCCAGCCGTTCAACCGGCTGATCTTCCATGTGCGTGCGTCCTACTACGACGAAACCGCGCTCATCGTTCGCCAGCTCACCAACCTGGGGCTCAAGAAGATTGCGGTGTTCTACCAGAACGACGCCTACGGCAAGGCCGGTCTTGATGGCGTGACCCGGGCGCTGGCCGAGTTGAAGCTGGCGCCTGTGGCGACAGCCACGGTGGAGCGCAATTCCACCGACGTGAAAGCGGCCGTGGACAAGCTGGTGCCCGCCGCACCTGACGCGGTGGTGCAGATCACGGCCTATGCCTCGGCCGCAGCGTTTGTGCGCGCTGCGCGCAAGGCGGGCTTTGGCGGCACGTTCTACAACGTGTCGTTTGTGGGTACGCAGGCGCTGGCCGACGAACTGGGCAAGGACGGCGCGGGTGTGGTGGTGTCGCAGGTGGTGCCTTCGCCCTACCAGCCTTCGCGCCAGATCACGCGCGAGTTTCTGGAAGCCATCAAGAAGGGTGGCGACAAGGTCCAGGCCAACTACTCCAGCATGGAAGGCTTCCTGGCCGCCCGCGTTTTCACCGAAGGCCTGCGCCAGGCACAGGCCAGCGGCAAGATCACCCGCGAGAGCTTCATCACCGGCACCGAGTCCATCGGCAACCAGGTGATTTCGGGCTTTCCGGTGTCGTTCAGCGCCACCAGCCACGCGGCGTCGAAGTTCGTCGAGATGTC
>DATLGV010000102.1:0-4338 GCA_035540275.1 Acidovorax sp.
ATACAAAAGCCCGCAGGCCTTACGGTCTGCGGGCTTTTTTGATGGGCGCCGACGCGGGGCGCCAGCTTGCGGTGGCTTTACTCTCCGCTGGGCTGCACCCACCAGTAGATCAGCACCAGGGTGCCGATACCGGTGAGCGACAGCAGCTGCCACCAGCCGGAGCGCCCAATGTCATGCAAGCGGCGCGCGCCCACGGCCAGCGCGGGCAGCAGCAGGGCCAGGGCGGCGATGCCGTAGAGCACCTGGCTGATCAGGGTGGCGACCACCAGCACCCCGAGCTGGAACAAAGCAAACCACCAGAACTCGGAGCGTGGCGCACGGCCCGAAAACCCGGCGTACTGCGCAAAGCAGCTTTTGACAGCCGAAACAAAATCCATAGCGAATTCCCTCTCTTGAACAATCGTTGCTCGGTCACGGGGCATCCCCGCGCGGCCATGATAGAGGGGCGCTGCGACAAGTCCAGCCGGCTCGGCGCCTGCAGCGGCTGCGCTGTACCGATGGCGCCACGGCACCAGCGCATCATTCGCTCTTCCTTTGATAGCTTCTAGCGCTTATTGCACTGGCACATGAGACACTTTTGGCACCAAATCCAGCGGCAGCGATCCCTCAGGCCCCCTTGCGCAATGCCTGGGTGTCACGCGCCAGTTGCGTGATGCGCGCCCAGTCGCCCGCGCGCACCGCGTCGGTGGGCGTGAGCCACGAGCCGCCCACGCAGCGCACGTTGGGCAGCGCCAGGTAGTTGGGGGCGGTGGCGTTGGTGATGCCCCCCGTGGGGCAAAAACTCACCTGGCCAAACGGGCTGGCCCAGGACTTGAGCAGCGGGATGCCGCCCACGGCCTCGGCCGGGAACAGCTTGAGGAACGAGAACCCATCGGCCAGCGCCGCCATGATCTCGCTCGATGTGGCCACGCCGGGCAGCAGCGGCAGGTTCAAGCCCTTGCAGGCGCTGCCCACGGCCGACGTGTAGCCAGGGCTCACGGCAAAACGCGCACCCGCTTCGCTCGCGCGGCGGGCGTCATCGGCGTTGAGCACCGTGCCCACACCCACCACGGCTTCGGGCAGATGGCGGGCGATGGTTTCGATGGCGGGCAGACCGGCAGCGGTGCGCAGCGTCACCTCCAGCACCTTCACGCCGCCGGCCAGCAGGGCCTCGGCCAGGGGCAGCGCATCTTCCACGCGGTCGATCACGATGACGGGGATGACCGGGCCGTGGTTGGCGATGTCGAGAGGATTCATGGGAGTGGAAGCAGGGGTTACAGCCATGTGCAGGCTCCTTGTTCGGCACCGCCAGCGTGGCGGCGAAAGTTGGTGAAGAGTTCTCGGCCGAAGCCGATGGGTGATGGGGCGTTGAAGGGTGCCGGGGCGCGAGCGGCCCACTCGGCGTCGTCCACCAGCACATCGAGCGTGCCCGCGACTGCATCCACCCGCACGATGTCGCCATCGCGCACCTTGGCGAGCGGGCCACCGGCCAGTGCCTCGGGCGTGACGTGGATGGCGGCAGGCACGCGGCCCGATGCGCCGCTCATGCGGCCGTCGGTGACCAGCGCCACCTGGAAGCCCTGGTTCTGCAGCACGGCCAGCGGGGGCGTGAGCTTGTGCAGCTCGGGCATGCCGTTGGCCTGCGGGCCCTGAAAACGCACCACGGCCACCATGTCCTGGTTCACCGCGCCCGCGCTGAAGGCGGCGAGCAAGGCCTCCTGCGAATCGAACACGCGCGCCGGGGCTTGGACGATGTGGCGGTCTTCGGGCACGGCCGAGACCTTGATCACCGCACGGCCCAAGCGGCCTTGCAGCAGGCGCAGGCCGCCCGTGGGCGAGAAGGGTTCGCTCACAGGCCGCAGCACCGAGGTGTCGCCCGACACGGCGGGTGCGCTCTTGCCGCCATCGGCAATGCCGCCGGCGTTCACGCTCATCACATCGGGGTGCATCAAGCCGCCCGCCAGCAGCTCGCGCAAGATCCACGGCGGGCCGCCCGCGGCCTGGAACTGGTTCACATCGGCATCGCCATTGGGGTACACGCGGGCCAGCAACGGCACCACGGACGAGAGTTCGTCAAAGTCCGTCCAGTCGATCAGGATACCCGCGCTGCGTGCAATGGCCACCCAATGGATCAGGTGGTTGGTGGAGCCGCCCGTGGCCAGCAGGGCCACCATGGCGTTGACGATGCAGCGCTCGTCCACCAGCTTGCCAATGGGCGTGAAGCGCTTGCCGCGCTTGCCGATGTCGAGCACGGTGCGCAGCGCCTGGCGCGTAAAGGCCTCGCGCGCCTCGGTGCCGGGCGACTCGAACGCCGCACCGGGCACATGCAGGCCCATGGCTTCGAGCAGCATCTGGTTGCTGTTGGCCGTGCCATAGAAAGTGCAGGTGCCGGGGCTGTGGTACGCGGCGGACTCGGCCTTCAGCAGCTCATCGCGACCCACCAGGCCTTGCGCGTACTGCTCGCGCACCTTGGATTTGTCCTTGTTCGACAGGCCCGTACCCATGGGGCCTGCGGGCACGAACACGCAGGGCAGGTGGCCGTAGTGCAGCGCACCGATCAGCAGACCCGGCACGATCTTGTCGCACACGCCCAGCAGCAGCGCACCATCAAACACATCGTGGGACAGCGCTACCGCAGTGGCCATGGCAATGGCATCGCGGGAGAACAGCGACAGCTCCATGCCGGGCGTGCCTTGCGTCACGCCATCGCACATCGCGGGCACGCCACCTGCCACTTGCACCGTGGCCCCCTGCCGCACGGCTTCGTCGCGCAGGATGGCGGGGTAGCCCTGGTAGGGCTGGTGGGCCGAGAGCATGTCGTTGTAGGCCGTGACGATGCCGATGTTGGGGGCCTTCTCGACCGTGACCTTGAACTTGTCCGAGCCCGGCAGTGCCGCGTAGGCGTGGGCGAGGTTGGCGCAGCCCATGCGGTCTTGTGCGGGCTTGCGAGCGATCATGGCGTCAACGCCGGCAAGGTAGGCGCCGCGCGTGTCTGCGCTGCGCTGGACAATGCGCTCGGTCACGCGCGCTACAACTGGATGCATGGAAGTCTCCATCGGTGGGTGGCGGGGCCCCGTGCATTGCGCCAAGGCCCGTTGTATGAGGCCCTAGAATGTAACTCGATAACCACCCCGCTTCAACCCATGCCCCTGCAAACCCTGCCCCTTCCTCCCGCCGAACTGGGCGAATCCCCCTTCTGGCACCCCACGGAAAAATCCCTTTACTGGTGTGACATTCAGGGACAAGCAGTTCACGCATGGCATCCTGCCAGCGGTCGCCACCGCCAATGGCGCATGCCCAGCGAGCCCGGCTGCTGCGCGCCAGCGGCCGATGGCAGACTGGTAATCGGGTTACGAAACGGTTTCTATCTTCTGGATACGGCGAAAGACAGCGCAGACCCCGCCGCCCTCACCTGCCTGGCCCTGCTGCCGCCCGAGCAGCACGACACCACCGTGCTGCGCCTGAACGACGGCCGCTGCGACACCGCAGGCCGCTTCTGGGCGGGCTCGGTCATCACGCCCCGCACCGCATCCCATGCCGCGCTGTGGTGCCTGCAGGCCGACCCGGCCAGCGTCACCGGCTACCGCGTGCGCCGCATGGCGGGCGACAACTTCACCGCCAACGGCCTGGCCTTCAGCCCCGACAACCGCACGCTGTACTGGTCGAACACGCCCGAGCACCGCATTGACCGGTTCGACTTTGACGTGGCCACGGGTGAAATCACCAGCCGCCGGCCCTGGGTGCAGTTTGATCGCAAGGTGGAAGGGCAGCCCTATGGCGGGCGGCCCGATGGCGCGGCGGTGGATGTCGAGGGGAACTACTGGGTAGCGATGTATGAAGGGGCTTGCGTGCTGCAGCTCTCGCCAGCGGGCGCGGTCTTGCAGCGCATCGCGGTGCCGGTGCAGTGCCCGACCATGGTGTGCTTTGGGGGGGAAGACCTGCGCACGCTGTACATCACATCGGCAGGTGCAGGCAGGCCCGTGCAAGAACAGAAGACAGCGACTCCTGCGGGCTCGCTGTTCAGCGTGGAGGCGGGCGTTGCAGGACTGCCGGTGAACTTCTTCCAGCGCTGAATCAATCCCCGCGCCAGCCCCAGAGCCTGTTTACGACCTCCCAGGGGTCGCGCGCAACCTCTGCAGCAACCCCGCCGTCGATGCATCGAGCCCCGCCACATCGCCGCTCTCCAGCCGCGCCTCGATGTCCTTGGCCAGCACCTTGCCCAGCTCCACGCCCCACTGGTCAAAGCTGTTGATGCCCCACAGGCTGCCGCTCACAAACACGCGGTGCTCCTGCAGCGCAATCAATGCGCCCAACGAAGTGGGGGTGAGGGATTCGAGCAGCATCAGCGTGCTGGGGCGG
>DATLGV010000103.1:0-3373 GCA_035540275.1 Acidovorax sp.
TGCTCGGGGGGGCAGGGCCTGGCGGCCTGCAGGCCGCCAGGCCCTGCCCCCCCGAGCACCTGCGCCCCCGCCGCAGACGGCGGGCACAGCGCAAGCGCCTCACACCAGGCACTACCATCGCGCCATCACCGGCCCCGTGCCGGTCTTTTCACGCCCCAGAGACATGTTCGACATCGCCTTGCTGCTCACCGCCGCCTTCATCGCCGGCGCCCTCAATGCCGTTGCCGGTGGCGGCAGCTTTTTGACGCTGCCTGCCCTGGTCTTCACCGGCGTACCCCCCGTGGTCGCCAACGCCACGGGCACGGTGGCGCTGCTGCCCGGCTACATGGCGGGGGCCTGGGGCTTCCGCGAAGACACGGCGCCGCCGCCGGGCTTGTCGATGCGGCTGCTGGTGGTGTTGTCGCTGGTCGGTGGCGCGGCCGGTGCGGCGCTGCTGCTCGTCACCCCCGACGCCACCTTCCGCCGCGTGGTGCCCTGGCTGCTGCTGGCAGCGACGGCGCTGTTTGCGTTCGGTCCACAGTTGCGCCAATGGCTGGCCGGCGGCAAGCCCTCCACCGCCAAGGCCACGGTGGGTGTGCTGGCCGTGGCGGCATATGGTGGCTACTTCAACGGCGGACTGGGCATCTTGTTGCTGGCGTTGTTTGGACTGCTGGGACAGACCAACCTGAACGCGATGAACGGCCTCAAGAACTGGGTGTCCGCCCTGCTCACGGCCATTGCCGTTCTGATCTACGCAGCGGGCGGTGTGGTGCAGTGGCCGCAGGCCCTGATGATGATGGTGGCGGCCACCGCGGGCGGCTACGGCGGCGCCCGCGTGGCGCGGCGCATTCCGGCGCCATGGCTGCGCGGCGGCATCGTGCTGACCGGACTGGTGATGGCGGGGCTTTTCTTCTGGCGGCAGTGACGGGCTGACCCGCCCGGCGCCGCCGCCCGCAGAACGGTCAGCCGCCGCGCACCAGCAGCACGGGCACGGGTGACTGGCGCAGCACCTGCTCGGCGTCGCTGCCCAGCAGCATGCGCCTCACACCTCGCCGGCCATGGGTGCCCAGCACGATGACCTGGGCGCCCCATTCCTGGGCCTTGGTAAGGATCAGGTCGCTGATCCGCCCGGAATAACTCTCGAACAGCTCGGACTCCACCGCCACCCCGGCGGCTTTCGCCCGCGCCTCGGCCTCCGACAGCACCTGCCGGCCCGCATCCTTCAACAGGTCAAACACGTTGGGCGGCAACGCCATGGCTGCCTCAAAACTCGTCATCAGCGAGATTTCGTCCACCACATGCAGCAGCTTGATGGTGGAACCCATCACCCGCGCCAGCGCAATGGCCTCGTTCAGGCCCGCGAGCGAAGTGGGGCTGCCGTCCACCGGCACCAGAATCTTTTCGTACATCAGAGTCCCCCTTAAAAACCCATCGTAGCGCCTCATCGTGCGCAGGTACACCCCGAGCCGTTCCGCGCAGCACTCACGCGGCCACCCCGGCAGGCGCCATCCGCAGCGGTATCGTCACCGGCCCGTCGTTGACCAGATGCACCTGCATGTCGGCCGCAAACTGGCCAGTGGCCACCACGGGGTGGGCCTGGCGGGCCTGGGCCACCACATAGTCGTACAGCCGCCGCCCCTCATCGGGCGCTGCCGCCTGGGTGAAGCTGGGGCGGTTGCCGCCGGTGGTGTCGGCCGCCAGGGTGAACTGGCTGACCAGCAGCAGGCCGCCACCGGTGTCCTGCACGCTCTGGTTCATCTTGCCGGCAGCGTCCGAAAAAATCCGCAGCCTGAGGATCTTGGCCAGCAGTTTGTCGGCTTCGGCTTCGGTGTCGCCGCGCTCGGCGCACACCAGCACCAGCAGGCCCGCGCCGATGGCACCCAAGGTCTGCCCGTCCACCTCCACGCGCGCTTCGCGCACACGTTGCAATACGCTGATCACTTCACGGCATCCTTCAGGTCATCACGGGGGTCGTCAAAATGTGCCTCCACATCGGTGGGCAGCAGCTCGATGGTGGCACGCAGGCCGGGCACGGCGGTCATCAGCGCGCGCTCGACTTGGCCGCGCAGCTCGGCCGCGTGGCGCAGGGTCCAGTCGGCGGGCATGTGCAGGTGCATGTCCACAAACTGGCGCTGGCCCGCGCGTCGGGTGGAGACATGGTCGAACCGCACGGCGCCCGGCGCCTGGGCCGCCACAAACTGCTGCAGCGTGGCGTCGATGGCGGACTGCACCTCGGGTTCCAGCGCTGAATCCATGAGGCCCTGGGACGACCGCCACACCAGCTCCACGCCCTCTTTCAGAATGTTCAGCGCCACCGCAATCGCCGCCACCGCGTCCAGCCACAGCCACCCGGTGAGGGCCGCGCCCGCAATGCCCACCAGCACACCGGCCGAGGTCCACACATCGGTGACCAGGTGACGGGCATCGGCCTCCAGCGCGATGGAGCGGTGCTCGCGCGCCGAGCGGAACATCACCCAGGCCAGCAGCCCGTTGAGGGCCGAGCTGAGCACCGACAGACCCAGGCCCCAGCCCACCTGCTCGATGGGTTGCGGATCAAACAAGCGGTGCCCTGCCGCCCACAGGATGCCCGCCGACACGCCCATGATGAGGATGCCCTCGAAGCCCGACGAAAAGTATTCGGCCTTGTGGTGGCCGTAGGGGTGGTCATCGTCGGCCGGGCGTTGTGCCACCGTCACCATGGCCAGCGCAAACATGGCGCTGGCCAGGTTCACAAACGATTCCATTGCGTCCGACAGCAAACCCACCGAGCCCGTGACCACCCAGGCCAGCGTCTTGAGCGCGATGGTGACCACCGCCACGGCCACCGAGGCCCACAGCAGGTTGCGGGGCGAAAGCCAGGGGTGGGATGCGGGAGAGGTTGCGGGCATGGTGAGCAGGCGAAGGAGCGGAAACAGGCGAGTCTGAAATTACACCAGAGCCAGCTTAAGCGCCGATGAACGCGAGTGTCAGGCGCGGACCCTCATGCCAGAATCCGCGCATGCACCCCGCCTGGCGCCGCCTTCTGCCCCGACACGCCCTGCACCTGCCCAGCCTGCTGCTGTGGGTGGTGGTGGCCTGCACCGGTGGCGGCTGGCTGGTGGTGGACCGCCTGCAGCAACTGCACGCGGCGTTCGAGACCGACGCGCGCATCGTGCACCGGCTGCTGATCCAGCGCGTGGTGCAGCACGACGCCATCATGGCCACGCTGGCGCTGCTGCAGCCCGCCGCTGCGGCGGATGGCCGACACAACGCGGCATCGCCCCTGCCCCGCCTCACGTCGGTGTACCCGCAGATCCTGGCGGTGCTGCAGCGCTCGGCCGACAGCGGTTGGCCGCCCGCACTGCAGACCGAGCTGGCAGCGGCCGAGGCCACCTCACGGCGCACCGGCCATGCC
>DATLGV010000104.1:0-5400 GCA_035540275.1 Acidovorax sp.
ATCATGGACAGGGCAAGCCTCGGAAACCGCGCACGCGGGGCACGCGATGCGCCGACCGCAGACCGGGCAGCAAAGCCGCAAAGTGTAGGCCATCACGGCGCCTGCTGCGCGGCGCTGTCGGTGGCGTCAGCCAGCGTTCAGCCGCCTGCGCTGCATGCCGTTGCGGCGCTACGCGCAGTGGGCCCCTGCGCCCTCTGCCATCCAACCCATGGCGTCGGCAGGCAGTTGCCCCTCAGCCGGGCATCACCAACGCCTGCAGCACGGTGCGCAAAGCGTCTGGCACGGCCACCGGGCGACGGGTCTCGCGGTCCACATACACATGGATGAAGTGGCCCGCCGCCGCCGTCAGCGGCTCGCCTTGTGCAAACAGGCCCACCTCGTAGCGCACGCTGGAGCCGCCCAGCCGTGCCACGCGGATGCCCGCCTCCACCGTCTGCGGAAACGCCAGCGGCGCGAAGTAATTGCACTGGGTCTCGATCACCAGGCCGATGGTTCCGCCCGCGTGGATGTCGAGCACGCCCTGGTCGATCAGATGGGCGTTCACCGCCGTGTCGAACCAGCTGTAATACACGACGTTGTTCACATGGCCATAGACATCGTTGTCGGCCCAGCGGGTGGTGATGGGGCGGAACACCCGGTAGGCGCTGCGCGGCTGCGGCGCCGGGCGGGCCGGTGCGGAGGATGCGGCGGAAGAGGAACTGGCGGCGGAGGTCATGGCCGCACATTCTGCCAGCGCTGGTGGTACTGCCAGGCCACGCGCCAGGTGGTGAGTTGCGCCTGCAGCGTGTCCTCCAGATCGTTGCCATAGCCGCCCGCCATCACGAACACCAGGGGGATGCGCCGCTGCCAGGCCCAGTCAAACACCCGCCGGTCGCGTGCCTCCAGCCCATCGTGGGTGATGGCGAGACGACCCAGCCGGTCGCCCACATGGGGGTCAGCACCGGCCAGATAAAACACCAGGTCCGGCTGGCAGCGGTGGTCCAGCACCTCCAGGGCCTGGTCCAGCGCGTGCAGGTACTCATCATCAGCACACCCGTCGGGCAGTTCCACGTCCAGGTCACTCGGCTCCTTGCGAAACGGAAAGTTGCGTGCGCCATGCAGCGACAAGGTAAACACGCTGTCGTCGCCCTGAAAGATATGGGCCGTGCCATTGCCCTGGTGAACATCCAGGTCGATCACCGCCACCTGCAGCGGCCAGCCCGATCCATCGTTCAGGTGCTCGGCCTGCGCCTTCCGGGCGGCCACCGCCACATCGTTGAACACACAAAAGCCACTGCCTTTGTCGGCATACGAATGGTGCGTGCCGCCAGCCAGGTTGCCGGCCACCCCCTCACGCCAGGCGGCGGGGGTGGCCGCCAAGGTGGCGCCCACGGAGCGGCGCGCGCGTTCGGCCATGGCCGGGCTCCAGGGAAAGCCGATCTCCCGCTGCGCGGCGGGCGCCAGCGTGCCATGGGCAATGGCGTCGATGTACTGCTGGCCATGCACCCGCGCCAGATCCTCATCCGAAGCTGGCAGGGCTTCCTTCAATAGTGCCCCAGGCAGGTGCTCCGCAATGCGATCGCGCAGCATGCGGTACTTGGCCATGGGAAAGCGGTGGCCTTCAGGCAAGGGCAACACGAAGTGGTCGGCATAGTAGGCGTGCATGACGGCATTGTGGCAAGCCGCTAATTTCTGGGTGATCGTGTCTAATTTGCTGCAGTGCAACAAAAAATCCTTGCAATGGCACGGCAAGTCCCTAAAATTCATCCCATGCTGCACTGCAACATGACTCACCGGTCAAAGTCAGCGCAGATGTCTGTGAACCACCCCGGCCCCCTGGGCCCTCATCTTTAGGAGATATGACATGTCGCTGACCGCAGAACAAATCCTGGCATCCCACAAGGCCAACATCGAAACCCTGTTCGGCCTGACCTCCAAGGCTTTCGAAGGCGTGGAAAAGCTGGTCGAACTGAACGTGACCGCTTCGCGCGCAGCCCTGTCCGAAGCCGCCAACCACACGCAAGCCGTGCTGGCCGTGAAGGACGCCCAAGAACTGCTGGCCCTGCAAGCCGGTCTGTTCCAGCCCCTGGCTGAAAAGACCGCTGCCTACAGCCGCCACCTGTACGACATCGCTTCGGGCACCGGTGCCGAATTCGGCAAGGCTTTCGAAGCCCAGGCCACCGACGCACAGAAGGCTTTCACCAACCTGGTGGACAGCGCCGCCAAGAACGCCCCCGCCGGTTCCGAAACCGCCGTGGCCGTGATGAAGAGCGCCGTGTCTGCCGCCAACAACGCGTTCGAGTCGGTGCAAAAGGCCGTGAAGCAAGCGTCTGATGTGGCCGAAGCCAACTTCAACGCCGTGGCCAACACCGCTGCCAACGCTGCCAAGACGGCCGCTCCCCGCAAGCGTTAATCGCCTTACCTGCGGTCTGGAGTGCAACCTCTAGGCCGCATTCAGGGAATACCCTGATAATGGAAACCATGCGCTGCTGACTCTGTCGACAGCGCCTCAGTTGTCTCCTTGGATCCTCTCGAAACCCCCGTTTCAAGGATCCTTTTAAAGCCCGGTTTTACGACCGGGCTTTTTTTTGGCCAGCCTGCAGCACAGGCAGCAAGAGCCCGGCACGGGGCCGCGAGAGAACCCCATTTTTTGAGGCGCCCCCCGCTCACGGCGCCAACTCCCCCTTGCGCCACCTCAAACCCGGACGCCAAATCCGGCCTTTGTGTAAGACATTGATCGAGAATAATTCGCGTTTGCTTTATCATTAGTGCAGTTTCAACCCCGAAAGATGCAACCCATGTCGAAGACTGTGAAAGCCTTGCTGAGCGCTTGTGCCCTGGCCGCCGCCGCGGGGGCCGTCCAAGCCCAGGAACAGGTGGTCAACCTCTACTCCGCCCGCCACTACTCCACCGACGAAGCGCTGTACACGGGCTTCACCAAAGCCACCGGCATCAAGATCAACCGTGTGGACGCCGACGACGCCGGCATCCTGGCCCGCCTGAAGGCCGAGGGCGCTGCCTCCCCCGCCGACGTGATCCTGCTCGTGGACGCAGCCCGCCTGTACAAGGGCGAGGTCGATGGCCTGTTCCAGCCCATCCAGTCCAAGGTGCTGAGCGATGCCATCCCCGCCAACCTGCGCAGCCAGCCTGCGGCGGACGGCGGCACCTCCTGGTTTGGCCTGTCCACCCGCGCACGCGTGATCGTCTACAACAAGGTCAAGGTGCAAAAGGCCGATGTGGACACGTATGAAGAACTGGGTGACCCCAAGAACAAGGGCAAGCTGTGCATTCGCTCTGGCTCGCACCCCTATAACCTGAGCCTGTTCGGCGCAGTCACCGAGCATTTGGGCGAACAAAAGGCCGAGGCCTGGCTCAAGGGCATGGTGGCCAACCTGGCCCGCCCACCCAAGGGCGGCGACACCGACCAGATCAAGGCCGTGGCGGCAGGCGAATGCGACATTGCCGTGACCAACACCTACTACCTCGCGCGCCTGATGCGCTCGAACACGCCCGAGGATGTGGCAGTGGTCAACAAGGTGGGCGTGGTGTTCCCCAACCAGGATTCCTGGGGCACCCACCTGAACATCTCCGGCGGCGCGGTGGCCAAGCACTCCAAGAACCAGGCCAACGCCATCAAGTTCCTCGAATACCTGGCCAGCCCAGAGGCACAGAACTACTTTGCCAATGGCAACAACGAGTGGCCTGCCGCCAAGGGCGTGACGCTGGACAACCCCGCCCTCAAGGCAATGACTGGTGGCAAGCCTTTCAAGAGCGAGACCATCCCCATCAGCGCGGTGGGCGCCAACACGACCAAGGTGCAGCAGATGCTGGACCGCGTGGGCTTCCAGTAAGCCCCCTGCCCCCACAAGCCCGGCTGGTCCGGGCTTTTTTTTCGCCATCGGCTGGCGGGGAGATACGCCATAATTGACGTTTACGTTAACGTCACTTACTGGAGACAACCATGGACATCCAAGGCAAGGTATTCATCGTCACCGGCGGCGCTTCGGGCCTGGGCGAAGGCACGGCACGCATGCTGGCCGCCCAGGGCGGCACCGTGGTCATTGCCGACATGCAGGCAGACAAAGGCGAGGCCGTGGCCCGGGAAATCGGCGGCGCGTTTGTGAAGTGCGATGTGAGCAACGAGGCCGAAGGCCAGGCCGTCGTGGCCAAGGCCGTGTCGCTGGGCAAACTGGTGGGCCTAGTGAACTGCGCTGGCATTGCCCCTGCGGAAAAGACCGTCGGCAAGAACGGCGCGCATGCGCTGGCCCTGTTCAGCAAGACCATCACGGTCAACCTGATCGGCAGCTTCAACATGATCCGCCTGGCCGCCGAGGCCATGAGCAAGAACGAGCCCGAGTCCACGGGCGAGCGCGGTGTGCTGATCTCCACCGCCAGCGTGGCCGCCTATGACGGCCAGATCGGCCAGGCCGCCTACGCAGCGTCCAAGGGCGGCGTGGTCGGCATGACCCTGCCGATTGCCCGCGACCTGGCACGCAATGGCATCCGCAACATGACCATTGCCCCCGGCATCTTCGGCACGCCCATGCTGTTTGGCATGCCGCAGGAAGTGCAGGACGCCCTGGCTGCGGGCGTGCCCTTCCCCAGCCGACTGGGTACACCCCAGGACTACGCCAAGCTGGTGCGCCACATTCTTGAAAACGACATGCTCAATGGCGAGGTGATCCGCCTGGACGGCGCCATCCGCCTGGCACCCCGCTGAGCCTGGAGCCAGCCGGAACAGGGGCTCTGCCGAGCTCCTGTGTGCTATGCATTCCTTCCATGGAATAGGTCTCCCGGCGTATTTCTTCAGCGCGGTGGGCATGGGGCGGTGGGCATGGGGCGGTGGACATGTGGCGTTTGGCAGGGGCTTGTCTGGCGCAAAACTCGATCGCAGAGGCCTGGAGTGGCTGCGGCACCAGGCGCCCCGACACACTGCCGCCCTCCGCGCTGACAAAGCGGCGGCTCAGCCAGGGCCGCCTCTCCTGGGTTTTTTCAACCCAACACCGCGTGGCCCTGGGTCAGCAGGTCGCCCAGATCGGTGGCAGGCACCGGGCGGCTGAAGTGGTTGAGGGGAGTTGAGATAAAGGAAGAGTCGGCGGCTCGATAAATCGGGATTTTGGGGAATTTTGTGCGACCTGGTGGGATAGGTTTCTGAAAATAACTTTCACCAGGGGAAACCGCTAGATTTCAGTGAGTCCGGCGACCAGACCGGAGACTGTATCGCGCGATGCGTTTGTGGTCAGAGACGTCACGGAGCCGGTTCCGCGCTCAATGACGATGACTATCGTGGCGTCCGCCGTTCCCGTGTGGCGGGCATCGCCCTCTCTCAATTTCAAGGCGTATCGGTTGAGCCCTGACTTTGAAAGCGTGATGTCGTGGCCCGCCAGCTCCAGCACCATCGCTGCCGTGTTCACATAGAGG
>DATLGV010000105.1:0-6200 GCA_035540275.1 Acidovorax sp.
ACAGAGCCAGGCCTCGTCGAAGTGCAGGTTGTCCACGTAGCCATCCAGCATGCCCTTGATGGTCTCGGTGTTGTAGAGCACGCCGTCGTAGGTGGACTGCGTCAACGTCAGCACGCGGGGCTTGACCTTCTTGGCGTCCACGCCCTTGAGCAGCGGGTTGGCCTTGATCTTGGCCTCAATGGCCTTGGGCTCGAACTCGCTCTGCGGTATCGGGCCGATGATGCCGAAGTGGTTGCGCGTGGGCTTCATGAACACCGGGATGGCCCCGGTCATGATGATGCTGTGCAGGATGGACTTGTGGCAGTTGCGGTCCACCACCACCACGTCGCCCGGGGCCACGGTGTGGTGCCACACCATCTTGTTGGACGTGGACGTGCCGTTGGTCACGAAGAAGCAGTGATCGGCATTGAAGATGCGCGCCGCGTTGCGCTCGCTCTCGCCGATGGCGCCGTTGTGGTCCAGCAGTTGGCCCAGCTCTTCCACCGCATTGCACACGTCGGCGCGCAGCATGTTCTCGCCATAGAACTGGTGGTACATCTGGCCCACCGGGCTCTTCAAGAATGCCACACCGCCCGAGTGGCCCGGGCAGTGCCAGCTGTACGAGCCGTCTTCGGCGTAGTCCAGCAGCGCCTTGAAGAACGGCGGCTGCACGCTTTCGAGGTAGCTCTTGGCCTCGCGGATGATGTGGCGCGCCACAAATTCGGGGGTGTCCTCGAACATGTGGATGAAGCCATGCAGCTCGCGCAGGATGTCGTTGGGCAGATGGCGGCTGGTCTTGGTCTCGCCGTGCACGTAAATGGGCACATCGGCGTTCTTGCGGCGCACCTCGCCAATGAAGTTGCGCAGGCTCAGCACGATGGGGTCCAGCCCCTCGCCCACGGTGAACTCTTCATCGTCGATGGACAGAATGAACGCGCTGGCACGGCTTTGCTGCTGGGCAAACTGCGACAGATCGCCATAGCTGGTGACACCAACCACTTCGAAGCCCTCGGCCTCGATGGCCTGCGCGAGCGCACGGATGCCAAGCCCCGAAGTGTTCTCGGAACGGTAGTCTTCATCGATGATGATGATGGGAAAGCGAAACTTCATGCGCAGCCTCCAGGGAGCCGTGGCCTGCCCGGCCAAAAAACGAAACAGGCGCGAAGTGTAAGGAATAACGTTGACGCGCCTTTGAACTGCCATTCTTTTGACCCAGAATGTGGTGCAACAAACACAACCACATGAGGAGGTTCGACATGGAGGCATCCACCATCTGGTGGCTGGCAGCGGGGGCCGTGGTCGTGGCAGAGCTGCTGACCGGCACGTTCTATTTGCTGATGGTGGCCCTGGGGCTGGCCGCCGCTGCCCTGGCCGCCCACCTGGGTCTGGCGTCGGCGTTGCAGATGGTGTCGGCCGCCATCGTGGGCGGCGGGGCCGTCGTGGCCTGCTACCTGGTGCGAAAAAAGCGCCCGGGCGACCCTTCGGCGCGCGCCGACCGCAGTGTGAACATGGATGTGGGCGAAACCATCCACATCGAAAGCTGGAACCCCGACGGCACCACCACCGTGAAGTACCGGGGCGCCCAATGGACGGCCATCCACCGCCCCGGGGTCACCCCCTCGACCGGCATGCACCGGGTCGCCGAACTGGTGGGCAACCGCCTGCTGGTGGACCCGCTGTAACCAACGCACATCCTTTACCGAACCTCCAAGAAAGGCTTCCCATGGAAATTGCCATCGTCCTGCTGATCATTGCCGTGATCTTCATCGCCCGCTCGGTCAAGGTCGTGCCGCAGCAAAACGCCTGGGTCAAGGAACGCCTGGGCAAATATGCGGGCACGCTGACCCCGGGCCTGAACTTTCTGATCCCCTTCGTGGACAAGGTCGCCTACAAGCACAGCCTGAAGGAAATTCCGCTCGATGTGCCCAGCCAGGTGTGCATCACACGCGACAACACGCAACTGCAGGTGGATGGCATCCTGTACTTTCAGGTCACCGACCCCATGCGCGCCAGCTATGGCTCCAGCAACTACATCATGGCCGTGACCCAGCTGGCGCAGACCTCGCTGCGCTCGGTCATCGGCAAGCTCGAACTCGACAAGACCTTTGAAGAGCGCGACATCATCAACGCACAGGTGGTGCAGGCCATCGACGAAGCCGCGCTGAACTGGGGCGTGAAGGTGCTGCGCTACGAAATCAAGGACCTGACCCCGCCCAAGGAAATCCTGCACGCCATGCAGGCCCAGATCACTGCGGAGCGCGAGAAACGCGCACTGATCGCCGCCTCCGAAGGCCGCCGCCAGGAGCAGATCAACATCGCCACGGGCGAGCGCGAGGCCTTCATCGCACGTTCCGAGGGCGAAAAGCAGGCCGTCATCAACAAGGCCCAGGGCGAGGCCGAATCCATCAAGGCCGTGGCCGAAGCCAACGCCCAGGCCATCGAACGCGTGGCCGCCGCCATCCGCCAGCCCGGCGGCGAGCAGGCCGTACAACTCAAGGTGGCCGAAAGGGCCGTGGATGCTTACAGCCAGGTCGCGTCGGATGCCACCACCACCCTCATCGTGCCCAGCAATATGACCGAGGTGTCGGCGCTGATCGGCTCGGCCATGAAGATGGTGCAGACCTCCCAAAAGGCAGGCTGACGGCGCATCGGTCAGCGGAAATTTTCAGGCGATACCGACCTCCGACCGGAATGCCCTCAATCCTGTGGCTATAATCGAGGGCTTCGGAGAGGTGGATGAGCGGTTTAAGTCGCACGCCTGGAAAGCGTGTGTGGGCTAATCCCCACCGCGGGTTCGAATCCCGCCCTCTCCGCCACATATCAACCCAGGTGATTTCGGTCACCTGGGTTTTTTGTTGTGCGGCATGCATTTTGGATCCCATTGCGCCGCGGCCGCGCGCTGAACATCCGCAGGCTCTGCGCATTCCCACCGGGTGCCCCGCAGCAACGTTTCTGCCAGGTGTGTAAAGGCAACAGGCCGTAACAGTTGCCCATAGACCCTCGGTATGGCACTTGTCTTACACGCTGAACTGCGGCACTTTGCTGAAATGCCTGCCAGCGGCCATTGAGGTTGCACTGGGAGGTCATTGCGGCCCCTCACCCTTTTTTGCTGAAAAGGACTTCATCATGAAACGCCATTCCTTACCGCCGGGAGCGCGCGCGCTGGTCGCGTTCATTGGCACCGTGGTGCTGGCCGTGCTGGCGGCGGTGTCGTTACTGATGCCGGATGTGGCTGTGCAGTCTGTGGACTCGATGTCGACCGGGCTCACGGGGCTGGATCAGATTTTGTCCACCAGCCTTCTGGACCACTGAGCACGGATGCGTGTTGAAGTGGTGGGCGCTGCACTGCAGCGCGGGTGGGTCCAAACAGCAACACAGTAGCAAAAAGCATAGCATCGGAGTACCATTCGGCGCTGCACACCGGGAGTTTTCGGTGGCATTCTGGAATGGAGGACGATCGTGACCACACGTTTTCGCATCTCTGCAAACCGTTTTTCCTTGATTCACCATCCAAAATTCTGGGGTTCGATGGTGCTGCTGGCTGCTGTGGCCGGCTGCTCCAGCCCCCGCGACAATGCCCTTGACGAGTTCTCGCGCTGGTATGACGGTGCCAGGGCCCAGGCCCAGGCGGGCGCCCTGAGCTGGAGCGAGCTGTACAAGCAAAGCTTTGACCGCCTGACCGCCCTGCCCCCCTCGCTGCAACAGGATACGCGCCTTGAAAACACCGTGCTGCTGCTGTCTGTGGCCCGCAAGCTGGAGTCCAACGAAATCAGCCCCCAGCAGTTTGCGATGGAGCGGGACAACATAGAAACCCAGCTGCAGGCGCGCCTGCGGTAATGAAGCCGCAAGAGGCGGCAAGGGCCCTGTTGCAGCCTTGCCATGACTTCAGACGCGGTAGCTGAAGCAGCCGCCGAGGCAGCGCTGCGCGCGCCCACCGTCACGCCCTGTCCGCCCGCTCCCCGGCGCGGTGTGACACGTTAGCGCGGCAAGGTCCCCGACTGCTCCACCACACCCACGCGGCGGCGCAAAGCGTCGGCTGCGACCGTGTCTCCAGCCGCTTCGGCCCGCTGCACCTGCAGCAGCAACCACGCCATCAGCGGCCTGCGCCAGCCCTGTGCCGACGCGGTATCGGTGGCTGCGGCGATGACTGAGGGGGTGGCCCTCCCCGTCTGCAACAAGACGCCCGCCGCCACCAGGCGCGAAAGGGGGTCGGCAATGCCTGCCAGGTTGGCAGCGTTCCCTGTCGTTGCGACCGCACGCTGCGCGGGCGGCAGCAGTGCCACCTGGCCGGCTTGAATGCGGCCCGCCAGATAGTCGGCGTAGGCCTGCTCGGGTGCGGCAGCATCGGCCCGCAAGGCCTCAAAACGCTCGCAGGGTTCGGTGACCAGACTCGCCACCTGGGCCGCACAGCGCATCAGCTCCAGGCGGGCTAGCAGATCGGGGCGACCCGTGCGCGCTACTTCGGCGCGGGCCCGGTCCCATTCGAGCTTTTCCACGCGTGCATTGCCCGACAGGTAGGCCTCGAGGGCCTTCTGGGATGCGCCCTGGGCGTTCATCTGCCAGTCGGGCGCCGGGGGTTGGCTGGAGCACGCAGCCAACACAGCGGCACATCCGCCCAACAACAGCCGGAACATGAACCGCGAACGGGGGGCAGCAGAAGGGTTCATGGCAGCTTCAGCTCCGTGTCGCGTGCAAAGGGCCATTTGCGGTTGATCTCGTTGACCAGGCTTTCCACCTTGCGCAGGTTGCTCTCGACCTCGGCACGCAGTGCGCCCAGGTCGGTGGTGGCCTCGCGGGCATTGGCACCGATGGCCTGGGCCTCCACCAGCACGGCGTCCACCTTCTTGAGGCTGGTGCGGGTGTCGGCCAGCAGGCCATTGAGCTGGGCCACGGTGGCGCGCACCTCGGGCACCAGTGCGTCCTTGTTGCCCTCGCTGCCAAACACCTGCTTGTCAGCGCGGGCGGCCATGCCATCCAGGCGCGCCAGCAGCGCGTTGGTGCGCTCCAGGGTCGCGACGATCTTTTTGGCGTCGGCTTCGTTCCCCATCAGCACGCCCAAGGCGCCCCCCGGGCCATTGAGGCGCTCGGCGAGCGACTGGACGTTGGTCAGGGTGCTGCCCAGCGCGGCGTCGGGCGATGTCAGGGCGTTCAGGTTGGTGAGCAGCTCGCGCGCGGTGGCCATGAGCTGCGGGATCTCCGCCGTCGCATCGCCGCGCAACACCGGCCGCACGGCGCCATCGGGCAGCGCGGGGTCGGTCAGGATGCCGGAATACGCCCGGATGTTGGTGCCCCCCACCAGGCCCCGCACCAGCGTGAACACGCTGGACTCGCGCAGCCAGTGCGCGTCCTTGCGGGGCACATCCACCAGAATGCGGGCATTGCCCGATTCGGCCAGCTCGATGCGCCGCACGCGGCCGATGGGGAAGCCCGAAAACGTCATGTCCATGCCCACCACCACGCCTTCGGAGTCATCGGCCGTCAGCACCAGCGTCTGGGTGGGCTCGAAAGCACCCCGCGCATACAGCAGGTACAGGCCCGAGCCAACGATGAGGGCCAGGGTGAACAGCAGCAGCGCCGCAGCCTTGAGTTCCAGGTAGGCCACCGGGCGCAGGGTCTCGACCGGTGGCACATCCGCCGCAGCGGGAGGCGCCGATGCGCCGTGCGATGGCTTGGGAGAGGTGTCGTTCATGTCGTGGGGTGATGCGGGTGGGTGCGAGCAGCGATGGCCGTCAGTAATAGTTGCCCATGAGCGAGGCCACCTCGATCAGAAGCAGCACCGCAAACATGCGGGCCAGGCCGCCCAGTTCCGAGTCGGGCTGGGTGCGTTCGCCGCTGTCATACAGGCCGGCGGCCATGGGGATCAGCGCCACGGCCAGGCTGAAGAACAGGGTCTTGAGCACGAACACCATGGTCACGCTGGGCGCAAAAACATGGCCGAACATGCGCGTGTAGCTGGGCAGCCCCGCCATGTTGAAACCATACACCCCCAGGTAGGCCAGCACCAGCGCCACCACACAACTGAGCGCGGCCAGCGTGATGCAGGCAAACACCCCGGCAATCACGCGCGGCAGCAGTTCGATGCGCACGGGGTCGGATCCCTGGCGGCGCAGCGCCTCGAACCGGCCTGTCTGCCGCAGGCGCGCCAGCTGCGAGCCGTTGGGAATGGTGCAGCGCATGGCCACAAACAGGGCAGCCGTGAGCGGGATCAGCTCCAGCACCAG
>DATLGV010000106.1:0-2126 GCA_035540275.1 Acidovorax sp.
TCACTACACCGATGGGGCCTGCCTGGTGCTGGCGGGTGCGGGCTCGGGCAAGACGCGGGTGATCACGCAAAAGATCGCCCACATGATCGAAAAGGGCATGGACCCCAAGCGCATCGCGGCCATCACCTTCACGAACAAGGCGGCCTCGGAAATGCGCGAGCGCGCCGGGCACCTCATCGGCAAGCGGGCCAAGGACGTGCTGATCTGCACCTTCCACGCGCTGGGCGTGCGCATGGTGCGCGAAGACGGGCAGGTACTGGGCCTCAAGCCGCAGTTCAGCATCCTGGATGCCGACGATGTGACGGGCATCCTGAAGGAAGCCTCGGGCGGCACCACCGACATGGCCACCGCGCGCCAGTGGCAATGGGTGATCAGCAAGTGGAAGAACATGGGCCTGACCTCCGAGCAGGCACTGGCCCAGGCGGCGGACGACAACGAACGCATCATCGCCACGCTGATGGCGCGCTACGAAGAGCGCCTGGCGGCCTACCAGAGCGTGGACTTTGACGACCTGATCGGCATGCCGCTGCGCCTCTTGCGCGACTTTCCGGAAGTGCGCGCCAAATGGCAGGCCGCCCTGGGCCATGTGCTGGTGGACGAGTACCAGGACACCAACGCCACGCAGTACGAGCTGCTCAAGCTGCTGGTGGGCGAGAACGGCCACTTCACCGCCGTGGGCGACGATGACCAGTCCATCTACGGCTGGCGCGGCGCGACGCTGGACAACCTCAAGAAGCTGCCGGTGGATTTCCCGCACCTCAAGGTCATCAAGCTGGAGCAGAACTACCGTTCCACCAGCGCCATCCTGCGCGCCGCCAACAACGTGATCGGGCCCAACCCCAAGCTCTTCCCCAAGACGCTGTTCAGCGAGCTGGGCGAAGGCGAGCCGGTGCGGGTGGTGGACGCCGACAACGAGGAGCACGAGGCCGAGCGCGCCGTGGCCCGCATCCAGAGCCTGCGCGCGGCCAGCAATCCGCCGCCGGACTGGAAGAACTTCGCCATCCTGTACCGCGCCAACCACCAGGCCAAGCCGTTCGAGAAGGCGCTGCGCAAGGCCAACATCCCCTACAAGGTCTCGGGCGGCACCAGCTTTTTTGACCGCGCGGAAATCAAGGACCTGTGCGCCTGGTTCCGGCTGTGGATCAACAACGACGACGACCCGGCGTTTCTGCGCGCCATCACCACGCCCAAGCGCGGCATTGGCCACACCACGCTGGCATCGCTGGGCGCCTTTGCCACCCAGCACAAGCAGAGCATGTTCGGTGCGCTGTTCAACGGCATGCTGCCCGCTGCGGTGCCCAAGCGCGCGATGGACGGCCTGCACGAGTTCGGCCGCTACATCAACTACCTGGAATACAGCGCCCGCCGCACCGTCGGCGCCGAAGACGCCCGCGCCTTTCTGAACGAATGGCTCAAGGAAATCGGCTACGAGCAGCACCTGTACGACAACGAAGACAGCGAGAAGGTGGCCGCTGCCCGCTGGAGCAACGTGATGGAGTTCTGCGACTGGATGGCCCAGCGTGCGGGCGGGCAGATTGACGAAACCGCGGGCGCCGTGGTGGCCAAGGAGACCAAGAGCCTGCTGGAGGTGTCGCAGACCATTGCGCTGCTCTCCACCATCAGCGAGCGCGAGCAGGAGCAGGACATGGTCACTCTCTCCACGCTGCACGCCAGCAAGGGGCTGGAATGGCCGCATGTGGTGCTGGTGGGCGTGACCGAGGGCATGCTGCCCTTCAAGCTGGACGACGACGAGGGCCGCCAGCAGAAGGTGAGCGACGACACGCTGCAGCGCCTGCAGGAGGAGCGCCGCCTGATGTACGTGGGCATCACCCGTGCCCAGCGCACCCTGGCCGTGAGCTGGACCAAGCGCCGCAAGAAGGGCCGCGAAATGGTGGCCGCGCAGCCCAGCCGCTTCATCGCCGAAATGGGCCTGGACAAGACCACGGCCCGCGAAGACCCGCGCGAAAAGCTCAAGGCCCTGCGCGCCGAGTTTGCCGCCAAGGCCCAGGCCACCAGCGCCGCCCACGCCGCCGCTGCCGCCAACCCGACGCCTACCGCCTGATAGAGCCACGCACCATGGCACCACAACATCCCACCCCCAGCCCTGCGATGCCTCCTGCCCGCGG